>CAXGVP010000015.1:0-16864 GCA_964013055.1 uncultured Albimonas sp. | reverse complement strand
CCCAGCGCCTTGCCCTCGACCAGGATCGGCACGGCCATGGCGACGGGGTGGTCGCCGGCCTCGGGCCCTGCCCCGCGGATCACGCCGCGCCCCTGGGCGATGGCGCTCTCGGCCGCGGTCAGCGCGTCGGAGGACGGCAGCCGGGTCGCGGGATGCGAGGCCGACACCCGCAGCGGCCGCCCGTCGCCGGCATCCAGCATCACCGAGGCGGCGACCGTCCCGGGGATCCGGGCGCAGGCCAGCGGCGCCCAGGCCTCGGCCGTCGCGGCCAGGCCCCGGGCGGCGGTCAGCCGGGACCAGAGCGCGCGCTCGGAGGTCTCGGGGGGGGCCTGGGGTTCGGCGGGACCGTCCATGGCGGCCCTCAGCCGCCGTCGACCTTGAGCGCGCCGTGGCGCTGCTCGTATTCGCGCAGCACGCGGGTCAGGATCGCGTGCAGCCGCTTGGCGGCGAGCGGGGTGAGGATCATGCGGTTGGTCAGCTCGACCTTCAGCGCCGCGTCGTCCTTGAGGTTCCAGGTGCGGTTGGTGCCGAAGAACAGCTCGATCTGCTCCCGCGTGCCCTGGATGTTCACCACGTTGGCGAAGTTGGTCGCCATGCCGGCGTCGTCCCACTCGATGGTCGAGTCGCGACGGGCGGCCTCGCCCTGCGGCCCGGTCGCCGCGTCAGCGTCGCCGTTCTTCATCTCTGCCCCCTGCCCGCCTTGCCGGCGGTCTCGCTTGTGGTCGGCGAGCGACGGGCCGCGCGGCGGCCCTGTCGCCCTGTCCGGCTCAGCCTACCAAGGCCTGCCCTTGCCGTCATCGTCCGAGGGCTGGACCGGCGCCGCGCCCTCGTAGACCCAGTCGTCCTCGCCGTCGTCGGCCCAGCCGCCCGGCGGGCGCTGCTCGAGGTCGTCGATCACCCAGATCCCGCCCTGCTCGTCGACATAGGCGAAGACCGAGCCGTCGGCGTCGAGCAGCGTATAGAGCGCATCCGCCCGCGGCGCGCCGGTCGGCGCGGCGGCCGTCGCGACGAAGCTGTCTGTCCCCTCGTCGTAGACGTAGGTCCCCCCGCTGGGCGGCGTGTAGGTCGCCTTCGAGCCCTTGCCGCTGGTCGTGCCCTCGAGGGTGATGACGATCTCGCTCGACTGGATCGCCGCGATGATCTCCTCGACCGAGGCGCGCTCGGCCGTGGTGGCGGTGATCGGCGGCTCCAGCCGGTCGTCGCGGGTCTCCGGCGGGGCGGCGCGGCCGGCCTCGTGCAGCATCTCGCCCACCCAGGCGGAGGGGTCGAGGTCGTTCGCCGTGCCGGCCGGATCCACGATCCGCACCCCGATCCGGTCGAACTCCGCCCCGAAGGCGCTGAACCAGGGCCCGAGGTTGAAGCCCGCCGGCGGCCCGTCCGTGTCGACGTCGTCGTGGTGATGCTCGCGCATCCGGTCGTTCCCGGGGCCACCGAACAGCACGTCGTCGCCGCTGTTCCCGTCCAGGTCGTCGTCGCCGAGGCCGCCCATCAGGATGTCGTCGTCGTTGCCGCCGTCCAGCTCGTCGTCGCCCGCGCCGCCGTCCAGAAGGTCGTCGCCCTTGCCGCCGTCGAGTTCGTCGTTCCCGAGCCCGCCCAGCAGCAGGTCGCGCCCCCAGCCGCCGTCGAGGGCGTCGTCGCCCTCGCCGCCGTCGAGCAGGTCCTCGCCGTCGTCGCCCTCCAGCTCGTCGTTCCCCGCGCCGCCGAGGAGGATGTCGTCCCCGTCCTCGCCGTCGATCGCGTCGTCGCCGCCGAGCCCCGCCAGCGCGTTGGCCTTGTCGTTGCCCTCGATCACGTCGGCGAACTCGGAGCCGGTCACGTCCTCGAAGCCCTCGGTCACGAAGAGCTGCAGGAACAGGTTCACGTCGCCGTCGGTGCGCGCGCCGTTCACCTCCTGCAGGCCGCCGTCGCCGAGGTCGATCTCGACGCCCGCGCCGAACAGCGAGAAGTCGAGCCGGTCGTGCGGATCGGAGATCCCCGGCGTGCCGGAGGCGGATTCGACCAGCAGGTCGGTCCCCAGGCCCAGGCCCTCGAACCCGAAGGCGTCGTTGCCGAACTGGCCGTAGACCACGTCCTCGTCCTGGTCGCCGAACAGGTGGTCGTTGTCGCCGATCCCCTCGTCCAGCAGCTCCAGCCCGAACAGCTCCCACGGGTCGAAGTGCTTGTGGCCGTAGCCGTAGCCGTTGCCGTGGCTGTAGTGGCCGTCGCCGATCCGGTAGACGTGGCCGAGGCCGTTGCCCTTGCCGTCCTGCCAGTCGACGCCGACGAGGCCCACGGGCTCGATGCCGGTCAGCAGCACCCGCGCGCCGTCGGCGAGGATCAGGTCGCGGCCCTCGCCGCCCCGGATCACGTCGCCCAGCACGTCGTCGAGGTCCGAGCCTCCGTCCGTGTCGCGCCCGGTGGTCCCGCCGATCAGCAGGTCGCGATCGGCGCCGCCGCGGATCACGTCGTCGCCGCCCATGCCGGGATCGGTGGTGAGGACCTCGTAGGTCAGCCCCCCGAACCGATGGCCGATGCCGTCGTCTCCCAGCACCACGTCGCGGTCCCAGTCGCCGCCCACGGCGCCGGCGCCCGGGTCGACGGCCGTGTCCTTGTCGGCCCCGCCGACCACCTGGATGCCGGCGATCGAGGGCACGGCGTCGTAGCGATGGCCCGGATCCTCGACCCGGATCGAGAAGGCGTCGCCCGTCACGTTGCGGAACACCACGTAGTTGCCCGAGGCCGGCGCGTCCGGATCGGTGGACCCGGCCTCGACGAAGGTCCCGGCGAAGGTCTGCCCCTCGGGATCGTCGAGGTGGTAGGTCACCCCGCCGCCGGTGATGGCGCGCACCGAGTCGTCGTGGCTCGACGCGTCGCGGTCGTCGGCGTCGAGGTAGACGTAGACGTCGTAGACCCCCGGGAACACCTCCGACAGGCCCGTGAGCTTCGCTTCCAGCACGTCGCGGCCGGAGGCGGAGGCGTAGCCCTCGAACAGGCGGGCGTTCTGGGTGTCGGGGTCGACGATCTCGTCGTGGCTGTCGACGTCCGCGGCCTGCGAGCGGCCGCCGTCGAGGCCTGTGCCCCACTCCAGCGTCACGCCGGTCGCCTCGGCGCCGCCGTTCAGCGTGAAGCCGGTCGCCTTCTGGGCGCCGTCGTGCTTGCCGCCCGAGATCCACTCCACCTGGTCCCAGTCGGCGTAGCCGTCGGACTTGCCGGTCGCCTTCTGCTCGCCGGGCAGGTTGTTCCAGTCGTCGGCCTGCACCACGCCGGCGACGCCGGTGACCTGGCCCTTGTCGACGTCGGCGCCGAAGTTGACGCTCAGCACCGTGACCTCGCCGAGGTCCCAGGCCTGCTCGACCCCGGCCCCGATGTCGTCGTCGCCGCCGCCGCCGATCACCAGGTCGTCGCCGTTCCCGGTCAGGATCGCGTCGTCTCCGGCGAAGCCCGCGAAGATCGAGCGGATCTCGCGCAGCTCGCCGCCCATGATCGTGCCGCGGCCGTGGTCGCCCACCACCACGTCGTCGTCGATCGCGCCCCGCGTCGGCGCCCCGAAGGCGTCGATCCGGTCGTCGCCGAGGCCCCCGATCACCACGTCGCCGCCGCCGCCGGTCAGGATCACGTCGTCGCCGCCGAAGGCGGGGTCGGTGCTCTCGATCCGGTCGACCGGCAGGGACTGGCCGACCACCTGGATGCCCGAGATCGCGGGCCGGGTGTCGCGGTCGCCGTCGGCGTTGGCGATGCGCAGGTCGAAGACGTCGCCCGTCACGTTGCGGAACACCACGTAGTTGCCTGGCTGCGGCGCGCCCGGGTCGGTCGAGGAGACCTCGACGAAGGTCCCCTCGAAGGTCTGGCCGTCGGGATCGTCGAGATGGAAGGTCGTGGTCCCGTCGCTCAGGCTGCGGATCGAGGCGTTGCGCTCGGAGTCATGGTCGTCGGCGTCGAGATAGACGTAGACGTCCGCGCGCGAGAAATGCGCCGCGAGCCCGGAGATCGTGACCGCCACCGTCTCGTCGTGGTCGGCCGAGAGATAGCCCTCGAACAGGCGCGCGTCCTCGGTCGCGGGGTCGTCGATCTCGCGGTGGGTCTCGGCGTGCAGGTCGTCGTCCTCGCCGTTGCTGCGGATGCCCCGCCAGGCGATGGCGATGCCCGCGGCGACGGCGCCGTCGTCGAAGGTGATCACCTCGGTCGGGGCGTCGCCCCAGGTGGCGGCGTCCTCGCCCTCGAGGTTGTTCCAGTTCCCCGCCGGAACCGCTCCGGCGACGCCGGTCACGGTCCGCTCGGGCCCTCCGGCGCCGAAGTTGAAGGACAGGATCCGCTCGCTCTCGCCCTCGTCGTATTCGGCGGTCCCGAGGAAGGTGAGGAAGCCGTTGTCGCCCAGCACCGTGTCCACCGCGTCGTCGTCGGCGGTGGTGGTCAGCGAGGCGACCAGCACGTCGTCGCCCGAGCCGCCCAGCACGATGTCGGGGCCCGAGCCGGCGACGGCCACGTCGTCGCCCCCGAACCCGGCGTCGGTGGTCTCGATCCGGACCAGCTCGCCGGCCTCGGTGAAGGTGGCGCGGCCGTTGTCGCCCACGATCACGTCGGCGGCGGAGTCGCCCGGGTCGATGGCGTTGTAGTCGCCCGCTTCGACCAGGGCCACGATGGCGGCCACGTCCACGGCGCCCCCGGCGGAGGCCGCCAGGATCACGTCGTCGCCCATGCCGCCGATGACGATGTCGGTCCCCAGCCCGGTGGTGATCACGTCGTCGCCCCCGAAGGCGGGGTCGATGCTGTGGACCAGGGTCAGGATGCCGGCGGCGTTGAACACCGCCTCGCCGTTGTCGCCGACCACGATGTCGAGCGCGGCGGCGTCGCCGCCCGCCAGCACCAGGTCGTCGCCCGAGCCCGCCAGCACGATGTCCGCGTCGTTCCCGGTCAGGATCCGGTCGTCGCCGCCGTGCGCGGGGTCGGTGGTGAAGACGTGGCGCAGCAGGCTCTCGGGCGAGGCGGGGTCGAAGATCGCCACGCCGTTGTCGCCGATCACCACGTCGCGGTCGTTGAACGCATTCGCGTCGCCGGCCGCGGCGATGATGTCGTCGCCGACGCCGCCCAGCACGATGTCGGGCCCGTCGCCGGTGACGATCACGTCGTCGCCGCCGTCGGCCGGGGCCGTCGTCTCGATGCGCACCAGCTCGCGGGCGTCGGTGAAGATCGCCTGGCCGTTGTCGCCCACCACCACGTCGGCGGCGTCGTCGCCGGGGTCGATCGCCTCGAGGTCGCCGGCCAGCGCCAGCGCCACGATGGCGTCGACGTCGGCGAGATCGCCCGCGGTCGCGGCCAGGATCACGTCGTCGCCGGCGCCGCCGATCACCACGTCCGCGCCGCGGCCGGTGGCGATCACGTCGTCCCCGCCCGAGGCGGGCACGGTGCTTTCGATGAAGGTGAGGATGCCGGCGGCGTTGAACACCGCCCGGCCGTTGTCGCCCACCGCCACGTCGACCGCGTCGTCCTCGCCGCCGGCCAGGATCAGGTCGGAGCCGAGGCCGCCGACGACGATGTCCGCGCCGCCGCCCGTCAGGATCAGGTCGTCGTCGCCGTATTCCGGTTCGCCCGGCACGGCGGGGTCGGTCGACCAGATCTCGCGCAGCACGCTCTCGGGGCTGGCGGGGTCGAAGACCGCCACGCCGTTGTCGCCCAGCACCACGTCCGCGTCCGCGCCGCCGGCCGCCGCGATCAGGTCCTTGCCCGAGCCGCCCAGCACGATGTCCGCGCCGTCGCCGGAGACCAGGATGTCGTCGCCGCCATGCTCGGCGTCCGAGGTCTCGATCCGGATCAGCTCGCGCGCGTCGGTGAAGGCGGCGCGGCCGTTGTCGCCCACGATCACGTCGGCGGCGGCGTCGCCCACGTCGATCGCCTCGATCTCGCCGGCCTCGACCTGGGCCACGACCGCGGCCACGTCGGCCTCGCTCCCGCCGATGGCGGCGAGCACGATGTCCTCGCCGGCGCCGCCGATCACCACGTCGGCGCCCGCGCCGGTGGTGATCACGTCGTTCCCGCCCGCGGCGGGGACCGTGCTCTCGATCAGGGTCAGCGTGCCGGCGGCGTTGAACACCGCCCGCCCGTTGTCGCCGACCGCCACGTCGGCCGCCGCATCCTCGCCGCCGGCCAGGATCAGGTCGTCGCCGAGGCCCCCGATCACCACGTCGGCGCCGCCGCCAGTCAGGATCACGTCGTCGCCGCCGTATTCGGCCTCGCCCGGAGCCTCGGGCGCGGTCGACCAGATCTCGCGCAGGACCGACTGCGGGGAGGCCGGGTCGAAGACCGCCTCGCCGTTGTCGCCCAGCACCACGTCCGCGTCGGCGCCGCCGCCGGCCACGATCACGTCCGCGCCCGAGCCGCCCAGCACCACGTCCGCGCCGTCGCCGGTCACGATCAGGTCCGAGGCGCCGAATTCGGGAGAGGTCGTGCGCACCGCGATGATCTCGCCGGCGTCGGTGAAGAAGGCCTCGCCGTCGTCGCCGACCACCACGTCGGCGGCCGCGTCGCCGACGTCCACGCCCTCGTAGTCGCCCGCCCGAAGCTGGGCCACGATTGCGTCCACGTCCGCCGTCTCGCCGGCGGTGGCGGCGAGCACCACGTCCTCGCCCGCGCCGCCGAGCACCACGTCGGCGCCGCCGCCCGCGGTGATCACGTCGCCCGCGCCCTGGTCGGGGTGGGTCGTGCGGATCTCGACCAGCACGCCGGCGGAGGAGAAGATCGCCTCGCCGTCGTCGCCCACCACCACGTCGATGGCGTCGTCCGAGCCGCCCGCAAGAATGCGGTCCGCCCCGCCGCCGCCGAAGGCGATGTCGCGCCCGTCGCCGCCGCGCAGGTCGTCCTCGCCCGAGCGGGTCGGGGCCAGCGTCACCACCCGGTCGACGAAGGCGATGTCGCCGTCGATCACCCCGAACTGCGCCATGCCGTGGTCGCCGATCAGGATGTCGGCGCCGGTCCCGGCGTCGGCCGTGTCGTCGCCCAGCCCCAGGATCACGACGTCGTCGCCCGCGCCGGAATTCACCCGGTCGTTGGCGCCGTCGTCGAAGCTGGTGCTCTCGACCTGGGTCACGTTCCCGGTGTTCGCCAGCCGCAGGGTCCCCTCCACCTGGGAGATGACGCCGAAGTCGCCGAGGATGATGTCGCGGCCCTCGCCGCCCTCGATGCTGTCCTCGCCCGGGATGCGCTGGTCGGCGCTGTCGAGGCTGGGGGTCAGGTCGACATAGTCGACGACCGTCAGCTCGCGGGTCACGAGGTCGATGATGAAGCCGCCGTCGCCGTAGATGTGGTCGTCGCCGCCGAGGCCCAGGATGGTGTCGTCGCCGCCGCCGCCGGCGAGCTGGTCCGCCGCCGCCGAGCCGATGATCACGTCGTTCCCCGCACCGCCGTAGGCCGCGAAGCCCACCGCCGCGTCGGGATCGATGTCGAGCGCGGAGGCGTCGATGCGATCGTTCCCGCCGCCGTCGAACACATAGCCCCCGCCGGTGGGCGCGCCGCCGGAGAAGTCGTAGCCGGTCCCGTCCGCGTCGGTGTCGCCGTGCACCAGCAGCAGGCTGTCGGGGCCCGCGCCGCCGGTGACGGTGATCGAATCGTCCCCGCCGCCGCCACGGATCACCGTGATCGGGGCCACGGCGTCGCCGGTCCCGTTGGCGCCTGTGGTGCGGTCGGAGCCGTCGGTGGTGTGCTCGACGAAGAACGTGTCGTCGCCCGAGCCCAGCAGCAGGTCCACCGTCTCGATGCCGGTGAAGGCGATGCCCTCGGCGAAGGTGGTCAGCTCGGAGCCGTCCTGCGCCTCGGAGACGTCGAAGGTCCGCACGCCGGTCCCCATGCCGAGGCCGTTGACCAGGGTGAACCCGGCGCCGTCGGCGTTCTGCTCCTCGGTCACGCCCTGGGCGTCGTAGACCGCGCCGGCGGTGGTCATCCAGCCGGTCTGGCCCACGTCGGAGCTGTCGTTGAAGATCGTCAGGCTGTCGACCGACTGGCTCTCGTCCAGCGAGATCTCGAGGTCGAGAGGCGCCTCGGGCGTCTCGGTCGGCAGCATGATCGCCACCTCGAGGCTGCGGTCGGCGTCGGAGGCGCCGCCCTCGATCACCAGCGGACCGTCGAGCTTCGAGAGCAGGTGCGGCTCGGTCGGGAAGGCCTTGGCGACATAGGAGCGGTCGCCGGCGATGAAGTCGGTGTCGGCCTCGATGCCGACCGTCACGTCCTGGTCCCAGTTGGTGGCGTCGAACTCGACCACGCCGACCTGCGCGAAGAGTCGGCCCGCGGTCGCGGTCTCGGCCGTGAACGCGACCCCGCCCGCGAAGGTCAGGGTCAGACCGTCCGAGGAGATCGAAACGATCTGGTAGCGGCCGTCGTTGGAGGTCCCTTCGACCTCCACGATCAGCCCGGTCGAGAAGCCGTCGTCGCGCCAGTCGCCCGAGACGCGGGTGATGGTCGGCGTCTCGGCGTCGGGGGCGAAGGTGAGGGCGGAGGCGGAGGCGTCGGTCGCCGCGATCTCCTGCAGCGAGACGCGCGCATCCTCGATGAAGCGGGTCTGGCCGTCGGAGAACAGGCGCACCTGCACCGTGTCGGTGGGCGCCGAGGTCAGGCGCACCAGGTAGGCGTCGGACTTGCCGCCCGTCCCGTCGACCGGGGCGTAGACCACCGTGTCGCCGTCGGTCTCGCGGATCACCACGCCCGCGCCGTCGGCGTCGAGCGTCTCGACGCTCACGGTCTCGTCCTCGAGGCCGGCGAAGGCGCCGCCGGTGGTGGTGGTCGCATGGATCAGCTTCAGACGCTCGGGGTTCTCCCGCACGCCGTCGGCGTCGGCCAAGACCGTCACCGTCTGCGCCACGTCCCAGTTGGAGGCGTCGAAGCTCAGCACCAGCGCGTCGCCCGACTGGGCGCCGGAGACCAGGGTCAGCTCGTCGGCCTGCGCCTCGACGTCGGAGGCGTCGAGGTCGATGGCCACGCTCACGACCTCGCCCGCGTCGGGCGTGCGGCTGAGGCGGACCGTGTAGTCGTCGGAGAAGCCCGAGGCCCCCTCCAGCACCTGGGTGGAGCCGTCGCTTTCCGCGACGATGAGGTAGGCGCGGTCGTTGTCGTCCACCGTCACCTCGACGTTCGCCACGTCGGCGCCGTCGAAGGTCGCGTCGTCCGAGGCGACCGAGTGGGAGATGAACACCGTGCGCCGGCCCTCGTCGGCGGCGTCGTCGACGGCGCGGATCTCGACCGTCTGCTCGAGGTTCCAGTTGGAGGCGTCGAACTCCAGCACCAGCGCGTCGGTCCAGGCGGAGCCGTTGGCGCGCACCAGCACGGTGTCGGCCGGCAGCGCCTCGATGGTGATGCCCGACAGGCCAGCGGCGGCGGTCAGCGCCAGGTCGTCGGCCCCGGAGGCCAGCGTCAGCTCGCCCGCGGTCACGCCCACCACCTTGTAGACGCCGTCCTGCCCGTCGGTCCCGGTCAGGCGCACCGACATGAAGCGGTCGAAGCCGTCGGCGACGAAGCTGCCGCCGTCGCCCCGCGCGATCCCGTAGGACGAGAGGCTGACCGAGGCCGGAGAGGCGGACGGCAGGACCTGGTCGCGATCCTCGGTCGAGGAGCGCGCGGCCGAGACGGTCACGAAGACCGGCCCCGCCACCGGCGCGACCGCCAGCGCCACGGTGTAGTCGTCGAGGGTCCGCCCTTCCTCGGAGACCGCGGCGAAGCCGTCGGAGGTCTCCTGGCTGATCTGGACCACGCCCAGGGTCTCGTCGGCGATGGTCGTGCTCACGCCATCGACGGGGATGCCGTCGTAGGCGTCGTCGCCGCTGACGGCGGCGTGGTTGATCAGGCCCGAGCGGCCGTCGACCTCGGCCGAGACGATCTCCTCGGTCACGTCGCCGGCGACGACGAAGCTGTCGGAGCCGAGGCCGCCGATGATCCTCGTCACCGCCTGCTCGGGCGTGGAGAGGATGTAGAAGGTGTCGTCGCCCTCGAGCCCGTCGATCTCGATCGATTCCTCGGCGCCCGAGATGGTGACGTTGAGGCCGGCGCCGAAGACGCCGTCCTCGGTGATCACGAACGCGTCCCCGAACTCGGAGCCCAGCGCCACGACCGTGTCGAAGCCCGCGCCGCCGTCGATGTCGACGGGGGCGTTGATGTTGTATTCGATCTGGTCGTCGCCCGCGCCGGCCGCGATCTGCGCGCGGATCTGCGCCGTGGTCTGGCCGTCGGCGAGCTTGACGAAGGCGCGCACCACGAAGGTGTCGTTGCCGGCCTCGCCCTCCATCCGCAGCACGGCCTGGTTGGAGTAGACGTTGAAGATGTCGTGGCCCGAGCCGCCGTAGATCACGGTGGCGTAGGAGATGCCCTTCGACAGCCAGCCGCGGGTGATGCGGGTGGCGTCGATGTCGTCGCCCGCCGCGATCCCCATGATGCCGGCGATGGGCTCCAGCCCGAAGACCTGGCCGATCTGGAAGTCGTCGTTCCCCGCCCCGCCGTCCAGCGTCATGATCGCCGAGTTGTCGTCGGAGATGAACACGTCGTCGCCGTCCAGCCCCTCCAGCGTCAGGCGGCCGTTGAGGGTGCGGTCGTAGTTGATCCGTTCGACCGTGGTGGGCCGGTCGCCGGCCAGCCCGCGCGCCTGGTCGGGGGTGCCGTGCATCAGCGCCACGAAGTTGGCGCGCGACAGGAAGATGTCGGCCTCGCTCGTGCCGCGGACCACCATCGTGTCGGCCCCGTCGCCCCGCGCGCCGCTGTCGGAGACGTCGATCGCGTAGTCGATCGCGTCGTCGCGCCCGGTCAGCGAGCCATGGGTCAGGATCAGGATGTCGTCCGCCCCGGCCCCGCCGTCGAGCCGCAGGCTGTCGTCCGCGTCCTGCGTGGACAGGCGGTCGATGAAGATCAGGTCGTCGCCGGTCCCGCCGAAGACCGTGGCGGCGCCGTCGACATCGGCCATCTCGTCGAGCTCGATCAGGTCGTCGCCGGCGTCGCCGCCGATCTCGATGACCGGGGCCGCGAGCGTGGCCTGCAGGAACGTCAGCCGGTCCTCGCCCGAGCCGCCGGCAATGGTGATCGCCTCGCCCGCGGTCACCTCGCCGGTGACGTCGAGCGTGTCGTCGGCATCGCCCAGCGACATCGAGACCTCGCCGGTCTGCGCCGCGACCGTGCCGTCGATCGCGACGGCGTCCTCGCCGCTGCGGGTGGACAGGGTCACGTCGCGCCAGGCGGTGATCGAGGCGGCCGCGGCCACCACCACCACGTCGGCGGCGGTCCCGGTCAGCAGGCTGACGTCGCCGGCGGCGGCGACGATGTCGCCGTAGACCGCCAGCGTATCGCCGGTCGAGGGATCCGCATCGCCCGCATCCGTCTGGATCGAGACGTCGTCCCGCGCCAGGATCCGCGCCCCGGCCGAAAGGGTGAAGTCGTCGCCCGCCTCGACCAGCACCGAGCCGCTGTCGGCCTCGACCGTCACGCCCGGCGCGATCAGCACGAAGTCGGCCTCGGGATCGGCGTCGTCGTTGGCGGTGATGATGATGTCCCCGCCCGAGGTGGTCACCCCCGCCGCCGGCGCCGAGGTCGAGCTCTGGTCGGCCGAGACCGTGATCGGCGAGGAGGCCGAGATCACGATGTCGCCGCCCGCGATCTGGCCCATCGCGGTGGGGTCGGAGAAGGCGTCGACCGTCAGCCCGCCCAGCGCCCAGTCGTCGACCTCCAGCGCCTGATCGTTGTCCACATGGGTCGACCCCTGGACCGAGCGGGTCTGCAGCAGGTCGATGCGGGCCAGGATCGCGCCGCCGTCGACGCCGATGTCCTGGGCGGCCACCAGATAGAAGGCGTCGCCGATGATGTTGCGCCCGCTCCAGGTCGGGGTCCCCGACAGGATCGAGCCGGTGGTCGCCACGATGAAGGCGCCCAGCGAGCCGGTCCCGGTCAGCTCCACCGAACCCAGGGTCAGGTTCCCGGCGGTCTCGATCAGGTAGAGGTTCTCGTCCACCAGCACGTCCAGCACGCCGCCCTGGCCCGAGCGGGTGTTCACGTCCAGCGGATTGCCCGCCGCCCCGATCTGGCCGGTCAGCGAGGTCAGGAAGATCGAGGTCCCGGTCACGTCCGCCCGCGGCAGGGTCGCGGGGCCGGTCAGCTCGGCGCTGTCGGGATCGGTCGGGTCGGCGAGGTCCACCGCATCGAGGATCGAGCCCCAGGCCAGCAGGCTGACGTCTCCGCCCGACGAATAGACCGTGCGGATGTTCATCTCGCTCTCGGTCTCGGCCAGCACGATGTCGCCGCCGGCGACCGCGGTCAGCAGGCCGATGGGCGAGCCGCCCGAGTCGCCGCGCGTCTCGATCTCCAGCGGATTGAGGAAGGTCCCGATCGAGCCGCCGGCCCGCAGGTCGAGATGGGTGGCCTTGATGTTGATCAGCTCGTTGCCGATGGCGTCGAGGATCGAGCCCTCGGCCACCAGCTGGATGCTCTGCTCCAGAGAGAAGGCGGTGAACAGGTTGATGTCGCCGTCCAGCTCCTCGACGTAGATGTCCTGCTCGGCGCGCAGGGTCAGGGTCGCGTCGGGCTGCAGGTCCAGCAGCACCGGCGCCGCCTCGGTCCCGATGGCGCCCGAGCCGGACTCGAGCACCAGGTCGCCGGTGTTCAGGTTCCAGGTCCCGTCGTCGGTCCCGTTGGTCAGGTCGCCCGCGGCCTTCACCCGGGCGCTGTCGCCCGCCGACAGCTCGCCCAGGTCGATGGCCCCCTCGGAGCCGATGTAGAACTCGCCGCCCGCCGAGCCGGAGATCCGGCCGGAGACGGTGACGTCGAGGTCCTCGCGCTGCTGGATCTGCAGGAAGGTCAGCTCGACGAACTGGTCGACGGTGAAGGTCTGCGCCGTGCCGAAATTCGACAGCGGCGAGCCGACGAGGGTCAGCGAAGACCCGTCGAGCGAGACGGACTCCACCTGGTAGAGGGACTCCGAGTCGTTCTCGTTGGCCGCCGGGCCGCCCACGATCAGCACCTTCATGCCCGCCGAGAACGCGGCGAAGTCGCCCGCCTGGCCCTCGATCGTGTCGCCGCCCGAGACCGTCGCCGTGACCTCGGCCGAGACCCCGCGCGGATCCAGCGCGATGCCCGAGATCGTGACGTCCACGACGTCGAAGCCCGCGATCCGGGTGCGCGTCTCGTCGAGGGTGATCACGTCGCCCGAGACCGACTTGATCGTGTAGAACGGCCCTTCCTCGGTGGCGTTGGCCGTCGGGCCCTCCACCTGGATCACCGTGCCCGGCGTCAGGTCGGAGGCCCAGTCGAGCCCGTCGTTGCGGGTGATCGTGTCGACGCCGCCCACGGTGCGGAAGGTCACCTCGGTCGTGTAGCGGCCGGTGGTCCCGTAGAACAGGTCGTTGCGCTCGGCCGAGCCCAGCAGGATGCGCTGGTCCTCGGTCAGCGAGGCGCCGCCGGCGATGTCGATGATCTCCGAGCCGGAGGTGCGCCCGATGTCGCCGCCCGCCTCGATCCAGACGTCGCGGCCGACGATGTTGGCGTCCTCGATGGTGGTGGCGGTGTCCGAGATCTCGGCCAGCAGGCCCGCGCCGATGGCGTTGATCAGCTCGTCCTCGGTCCACAGGTGGACGCCGGACTCCAGTTCCTCGAGCTCCTCGGCGGTCAGCGTGTAGACGTAGTCGGGGTCGTAGGCCGCGGTCTCGTCGCCGTAGGTCTCCAGCAGGACCCGGTAGCGCTGGGTGCGGGATTCGCGCAGCGCCTCGATGGCGGTCGAGACATAGGTCGCGACCTCGCCCGGATCGGTGATCGGCTCGTCGAGGTCGGCGGCCTGCTCGGCGTAATAGGCCTCAAGCGCGGCAAGCTCGGCGGGCTCGATCGCCAGCAGCGCGCCGGCGTCGTAGGAGGGGTGCGAGGGGTCGAAGACGTCCGGGTCGGCCTGCTCGGCGCGCCACTTCCAGTAGGTGCGGTATTCGTCGGTCTTCGCCGCCGCCTTGGCCGCGATCAGCACGTCGACCTTGTCGTTGCGCTCGTCGCCGTCCACGTCCGTGGTCAGGTCCAGCGCGCCCCAGACGGTCGCGCGCAGGGTCTCGATGGCGCGGTCGTCGACCTCGATCGAGTCGTCGCCGTCGAAGATCGAGGCGGGCGCGATCAGCTCGACGTCGCCGCCGGCGATCAGGTTCTCGACCGTCGGGTCGCCCGACACTTCGCGCAGATAGGCCGAGCCGGCCGCGTCCACGTTCAGCTTGGAGGCCGCCGAGGTCCCCGCGTCGATCTCCAGCCGGTTGCCGTCGCCCGAGGCGCCGATGTCGCCGGCCTCGGTCGCCAGCGTGATCGCCTGGCCGGCGACCCGGCCGCCGGAGGCCGCCTGGATGTCGCCCTGCGAGACCAGAACCGCGTCGCCCGCGGCGGTGATCTCGGCGATGCGCGCGCCGCCGGTGACGCCGCCCATGGACAGCGCCAGCTCGTAGATCGCGACGTCGCCGAACTCGGAGGTCGCGACCAGCGCCCCCGGGCCGCCGTCGGTGACGTCGGTGCGCAGCAGGGTGGCGATGGCCTGGTCGGCCTTGGGGCTCTCGACCCCCAGCGCCTGCAGCAGCGCCCGGTTGGGCGCGATGCCCACGCCCTGCTTGCCGTGCAGCTCGACCGTCTCGCCGCCGACGCGCGCCGCCTCGCCCTGCGAGGTGATGGTCAGGTCGGACGAGATGTAGGTGTCGCCCTCGGCGTTGGCGATCGGGCCGCGCACGATCACGTCGGCCTCGGCGCCGTAGATCGTCACCCGCCCGCGGTCGTAGCCGATGAAGTCGATGTCGATCGGCCGGTCGGCCTTGATCGAGTGGGTGTCCACCGTCGAGGTGAACTTGGTCACCGTCTCCTCGAGGTAATAGGTCTTCTTCCCGTACCAGGTCGAGGTCGTCCAGCGCCGCTCGGTCTCGATCGGCTCGTCGATGTCGGAGACGGTCTCGGCGTGGATGTAGGGATCCGCGACCGAGGCCGGCTTGTAGCTGAAGTAATCCGAGTTCGGCACCAGCTCCGCCGGCCCCAGCGGCGTGATGGTGGGGCCCGAGACGATGTCGTCGGGGTCCGGCACCAGGAAGTCGATGTCGAGCCAGGTGGCGGTGGCGTAGGTGGTCACCGTGCGCTCGCGCGCCTCCAGCGCCACCGACCAGCCGTAGCGCCAGCCCTCGAGCGGGTTGTAGTCGGGGATCGCGTCCCGCGCGTAGTCGTCCGAGCCCGCGACCTGGGTCTCGTTGACGTTCACGAGGCCGGTGTCCTCGTCGAACTGGTAGATGGTGGTGAACGGGACGGTCGAGGTCTCGGTGACCAGGGCGCCGGTCTCGTCGACGTATTCGACCTCGCCCTCGATCTCGCCCTTCGCCTTGTCCTTGATGATCAGCGTGCCCTGCCCGCCCTTGTCGATGTCGAGCCGCTGGATCACCAGGTCGACGTCGGGCTCGGCGCCGAACGCCATTTCGTTGGTGATCAGCACGTCGGCGAAGCCGCCGAAGACGCGGATCTGGCCGTTGCGGGTGTTCATCACATGGCCGGTGAGGTCGATGAACCCGCCCGAGGGGGTCAGCTCCTCGATCAGCACTTCCTCGGTGGCGGTGTCGTAGCGCACCAGGAAGTCCGCGGTGTCGACGTCCAGCGTCTTGATGCCGGTCGCGCCCGCGTCGCGGTAGGCGAGGATCTGGTCGCGCACGTCGGCGGTCAGGGTCAGCGCGTAGTCCGCCTGGCCCGACTGCATGATGCCGTTGAGGTTGATGAACTCGGCGTCGATCGAGATCCGGTCCGCCAGCAGGTCGGCCGGCGCGTCCGCCGGCGGCTCCACCGCCAGGAAGGCGTTGGCGGCGGCGTCGTTCGAGGCGACCGTGCCCGCCAGCGTGGTGGTGTAGAGCGGATCGGTCGGCGAGGTCAGCGGCAGCCAGTTCGAGGACGGCTTGCCCTCGACCTCGTAGTAGGTGACCCCCTCGAGGAAGAAGGCCCCGCCCGAGGTGATCGAGATGTTGGCCGCCTCGATCGGCGCGTAGACCACGATGTCGCCGCGCCCGCCGGGGAGGTTGGTCGACAGGTTCACGTCGCCGCGCAGGTTGCGGATGCCCTGGCGCTCGGTCAGGCCGTTCTCGTCGGTGACCTCCAGCCCCTCGACCACGATGTCGGGCCAGGGCGGCAGGGTCGCCGGCGCGGGATCGATGTCGGCGAGGTTGAGCGTGTTGGAGACGCTGATCACCGGCGCGCCCGAGGACGCGGTCGGCGCCACGACCGAGGAGAAGCCCGGGACCTGCAGCACCTGGTTCGCCTCGCCGGCGAGGTTCAGGCGGTTGTCCTCGCCCACCGCGGCCTCGTTGATCTCCTCGATCGCGTCGTTGATGTCGGAGAGGGAGCCCGCGCGGCTGACCTCGGCGCCCATGAAGAACACGCCGCCGTTGACCTCCGGGATCTCCAGCGTGGTGATCTTGAGGAAGGCGGTGGTGTTGTTGATGATCTCGATCGAGGCGTCGCCGGGCGTGTCGAACGAGCCGGCGCCGTAGAGCTGGTCGCCGAAGATCTGCACCGTGCCCGCCTGGGCGACGGTCGGGTCGACGACGATGGTCAGCGCATACTGCTCGATCGGCTGGATGATCGTGGCGCCGGAGCCGGTCACGACCTCCTCGGCCAGGCCCTCGGCCAGCAGCTCGGCCTCCAGCCGCTCGATCTCGGCCTCGTAGAAGTCCACCAGGTCCTGGTCGACGTAGTCGTTCGGGTCCGCGGTGGCGGTGTTGGGGATCTTGTAGCGGTTGAGGTTCTCGACCGCGTCGCGCCAGGACTTCTCCAGGCTCGACTGCACCGCCTCGGCCGAGACGGTGAAGCCGATCTCGGTCTCGCCGTTCGGGGGCGTCTCGGTCAGGACGGTGACGTTGGCGGCCGCCGCAGCCGCCGAGGCCGCGTCGTC
>CAXGVP010000014.1:0-16899 GCA_964013055.1 uncultured Albimonas sp. | reverse complement strand
GCGGAGGGCGGACGCGGCATGATTTCATTCCTCGCAAGACCGCCGCCACCCTGCCCCGCCGAGCGCCCCGAGGCCACCCCGCGCCAGAACCCGGCGCCCCCAGCGAAGACGAGGCGGCCCACCGCTCAAGTCTTGCGCCCTGACCGCCCCGGGGCGGCCTGGCCTCGCCGCTCGCCTGTCAGACGCCGGCCCCGCCGGGCGCCTCGACCGATGCCCCCCCGACGACAAGACCTCGGCCGCGCCCCCCTCGCCACCGGAAACGGCGCCCACAAGCCCCGCCCCCTGCCGCCGCGCCGCGAGTCGAACGCCCCCCACGAACGCCCCGCCCGACGCGGCGCATCCCCGGCCCGCCGGCGGCCCCGCCGGCAGGTCATCCTCGCCGCCGCCCACCGCCGGAAACGGCGCCCACAGGCCCGGCCCCCTGCCGGCGCGCCGCGAGCCGAACGCTCCCCACGAACGCACCGCCCGACGCGGCGCATCCCCGGCCTGCCGGCGGCCCCGCCGGCAGGTCGACCTCGCCGCCGCCCACCGCCGGAAACGGCGCCCACAGGCCCGCCCCCCTGCCGTCGCGCCGCGAGCCGAACGCTCCCCACGGGCGCATCACCCGACGCGGCGCATCCCCGGCCTGCCGGCAGCCCCGCCGACAGGTCGACCTCGCCGACGCCCGACGCCGGAAACGGCGCCCACAGGCCCCGCCCTCGCCCCGCGCCGCGAGCCGGCCGCCCGCCACGCGCGCAGCAGCCGACGCGGCGCTTCAGGCGCCGAGGCCAGGGGCGGGGCAGTCGAGGGGGGCTTTCTCGCGATACGCCTCGACCAGCGCCGCGCCGGCGCCGCCGGGAAGCCAGGCGGTCACCCGGCCCTCCTCCAGCGCCACCGCCCAGCAGCGGCGGTCGTCGGGGTCGTCCTCGTAGGTGAAGCAGATCAGGCCGTCGTCGGCCTCCCAGCGCCCGTGCAGGCACAGGCCCGAGGCGTCGCGCCACTGCACCGAGCCGCCGGGGAAGTATTGCTCCGAGCCGAACAGCCGCCCCGCCAGGCCGTAGTGCAGGGTCCACCCCTCCACCGCCTGCGCGAAGCCCGGCCCGTCCAGCCGCGGCGGCCCGTCGAGCAGCGGCGGACGCTCCTGCGCCCCGGCGCCGCCCGCCAGCAACGCGAACGCCGCCGCGAGCCCGAGGCCCCGGCGGCGCGCTCCCCGCCCCTCCGGCGAAGCGGAGGCGCGGCGCGGTCTCAGATCTGCTTCTCCGGCATCCGCACCACCAGGCCCTCGAGCTCCGGGGTCACCTTCAGCTGGCAGGTCAGGCGCGAGTTCTCCTTCGGCTCGAAGGCGAAGTCGAGCATGTCCTCCTCCATCGCCTCGCGCTCGGGCAGCTTCTCGGTCCAGGAGGGGTCCACGTAGACATGGCAGGTCGAGCAGGCGCAGGCGCCGCCGCAGTCGGCCTCGATGCCCGGAATGCCGTTGTCCCGCGCGCCTTCCATCACCGTCAGGCCCTCCTCGACGTCCACGACGTGCTCGGTCCCGCCGAATTCGATGTAGGTGATCTTGACCATTCCGGCCTCTCCCGCCTCCGGTGCGCTTGAATGCTTGTCGGCCGTGGTAGCCCGACGCGCGCGCAGAGGCCAGAGCCAAACGGCGCCGGCGCGTCCCCGCGCCCGCCGACGCCCCCGCCGCGCCACGCAAGCCGGATCCGCCCGCGGGGACAGGCGCCCGCGCTCGTCGCCTGCCGCCCCCGCCTCGGGCCAGAACCGCGGGCGCGTCGCGTTGCCGGGCCGAGGCGTCGCGGCGATCGACGACGGCGACGGGACCGACGCGCGGCTCGCCGGGATCGAGGCGAGCAAGCCTCGGAACAGCGATTTCCTCGTCCGGGGCCGGGCCGTCACCCGGCCATGGCGGCGCGGGAGCGGTCCGCCTGCTCCGCCAGCCGGTTGACGAACAGCCACCCGGCCCAGCCCGCGGCCACGCCGGCTGCAGCCATGCCGGCGGCCTGGGCGTAGACCACGCCCTCGGGCCCCTCGAAGACGCCGGCGATCAGCCACAGCATCGCGGGCACCGCCAGCCCGTCGCGGCCCCAGTTGACCAGCGTCGCCCCCAGCGGGCGGCCCAGCGTGTTGAAGGCCGCGGTCGCCACGAAGGCGCAGCCGGCGAACAGGAACCCCGCCGCGCCCAGCGTGGCGAAGGCGTGCACCACCTCGGCCCCCTCGCCCGACAGGCTGAACCCCGCCGAGATCGCGCCCGAGGCCGCATAGAGGATCGCCCAGATCGCGCCCACGTAGATCACGCAGAACACCACCGCGTCGCGATAGGTCCGCACCACCCGGTGCATCAGGCCCGCGCCGTAGTTCTGGCCGAAGATGCCGCCGATGGCGCCCGCCAGCGACAGCACGCCCGCGAAGGCGAGCACCGTCATCCGGCTGACCACCGCCCAGCCGGCCACGGCGCTGGCCCCGTATTCCGAGATCGCGGCGGTCAGGATGGCGTTGGCCACCGGCGTCGACATCTGCGCGAAGCCGGAGGGGGCGGCGATGTTCATCACCCGCCGCGCGTCGCCCGTCACCGCCCGCCAGGTCGGGCGCGCCACCAGGTCGTGCACGAAGACGCAGAAGCGGTAGCCCATCGCGGCCGTCGTGAACCGCGTCAGCGCCAGCGCCAGCGCCGCCCCGGTGATGCCCAGGTCCAGCCCCGGCAGCCCCAGCACCTCGTCGAAGATCAGGAACGGCGCCGCCAGCGCCACCACGATCCCCGCCGACAGCGTCACCATCATCGCGCGCCGCGCATCCCCCGCCGCCCGCAGCACCGACGAGCCGAGCATCCCGAAGGTCATGAACGGCATCGTGGCCAGCGTGATCGCCAGGAAATCGGCAGAGACCTCGAGCACCTCGTCCTCGGCCCCCAGCAGGCGCACGATGGGCCGGCGCAGGACGATCAGCACCACGGCGCCGAGGCTCAGGAACCCGCAGGCCAGCGTCATGGTCGAGCCCGCCAGCCGCCGCGCCGCCTTGCGGTCCCGCGCCCCCAGCGACCGGCTGACCAGCGCGCCGGCGGCGATCGAGAACCCCATGCCCATGGCGACGGTGAAGAACTGCACCGTCCAGGCGTAGCCCACCGCCGCCGTCAGCCCCGCGTCCCCCAGCATCGAGACGTAGAGCAGCGTCACGAAATCCACGAGGAACATGAAGGTCAGGCCCAGCGAGCCCGTCAGCGTCATCACCGAGACATGGCGCATGATCGTGCCGGTGGTGAACCGGCCGGCCTCGCCCGCGGGCGGGGGGCCGGGGGGCGGCGTCTCGGGCAGGCCTGCGTCAGCCATGGGCGGGCTCCGGCTCGGGGCCCCGGGCGCCGGGCGCGGGCGAGAGGGAGGGGGTGGCCTGCATCGCTCGGCGTCCGGTCACTCCGCCGGCGTGGCGGGGGGCGGCGCCATGGGGCGGGCGCGCGCGGCGAGGATCGTCTCGCGCCCCTCGTCGGGATGTCGGGGGATCAGCCGCGCCAGCCCCAGCGAGCAGGCCGCGAGCCCCACGGCGAGGACGAACACCGCCTCGGGGGAGACCAGCCACAGGTAGCCGAGCGCTGCGGGCAGGAACACGGCCGCGATATGGTTGATGGTGAAGGCCACGGCGGCGGTGGGGGCGATGTCGCCCGGCGCCGCGATCTTCTGGAAATAGGTCTTCAGCGCGAAGGCCATGGCGAACAGCAGGTGGTCGACGACATAGAGCGCCGCCGCCGCCCAGGCCGGCCAGTCGAAGACGTAGATCCCGGCGTAGAGCGTGAACACCGTGACCAGACCCGCGTATTCCAGCGTCAGGGCCAGCCGTTCGCCGAAGCGGGCGATCATCCGGCCCACCAGGGGCGCGAAGATCATGTTGGCGACGTAGTTGATCAGGAACAGCGCGGTGACTTCGTGCACCTCGAAGCCGAACTTCTCGACCATCATGAAGGCGGCGAACACCACGAAGATCTGCCGCCGCGCGCCCGAGAAGAACTGCATCAGGTAATAGAGCCAGTAGCGCCGGCGCAGCACCATCTTCTTGATCTGGGGGGTCGGCGCCTCCCACTTGGGGAAGGCGGCCCAGGCGAAGATCGCGACCGCGACGGTGGCGGCGCCGCCGACGAGGTAGACCGTCTCGTAGCTCAGGTCGAAGGCCTTCCAGGCCCCGACGATCAGCGCATAGGCGACCAGCGAGGCCGCCGAGGTCGCCGCCAGGATCCAGCCCAGCACCTTCGGGGCCTGCTCCTTGGTCAGCCACTGCAGCTGCAGGGACTGGTTGACCGTCTCGTAGTAGTGGAAGCCGAGCGAGCCGATGAAGGTGGTGATCAGCAGCCCGCCGAAGGTCGGAAAATACGCCGTCACCGCCACCGCGGCGCCCAGCGCCAGCAACGAGATCAGGGCCAGCGTCTGCTCGCGCACGAAGATGATCACCGCGATGACGCCGATGGCGGCGAAGCCCGGGATCTCGCGCACCGTCTGCAGCCAGCCGATGTCGGAGCCGTCGAAGCTGGCGGCCTCGATGACGAAATTGTTCAGCAGCGCGTTCCAGGTCGCGAAGCTGAGCGGCATGCCGGCCGACAGCAGGATCAGCAGGGCGATCGGACGGCGCCAGACCGGATAGTTCGGCGCTTCGACGATGGGGACGGGCGTGCGGCTCATAAGGCGGCCTTAGCCGTTTCGCCGCACCTTGGCGAGCGAAATCCGCTGACCGTCGGTCGGAGCGCTCTCCGGCCGCCGACGGCGCGAGGGCTTGAAACGAAGAAAGCCGCCCGAAGGCGGCTTTCTCGAGGGTCTTGGAGGCTTTCGCCCGCCCGATCAGCTCTTGCGGCGACGGGCCGCGAGCAGGCCCAGGCCGGCCATCGCGGCGCCCAGCATCGGCAGGGCCGCGGGAAGCGGAACCGCGCCAGGGATCGGCGGGGTGGGGCTGGCGCCCGCGTTCACCGAGTCGGCGATGCCGCGGACCGACAGGGCCAGGCGGAAGCGGTAGTCGGTGCCGGCCGCCAGCGAGGTGGTGATGTCGTAGTCGCCCGAGCCGCTCACGATCTGGTAACCGGCGGGGGCGCCGGAAGAGTAGGCCGTGGAGTCGTAGCCGGTGTTGCCGTCGCCGAACGGGGTGGCGCCGCAGAAGTAGCCGGCGGCGCAGCTCGGCGTCCAGTTGCCCCAGGTCGAGCTGCCCGACGCCTTGGTCGAGTAGGTCACGGTCCAGTAGGTCTCGGCCCAGGTGTTGCCGCCGCCGCTGTCGGCGGTGGCCAGCAGGTAGTCCAGCGTCATCAGCAGCGACAGGTCGGTCGTCTCGGTCAGCCCGGTGATGGTGACGAGCGTGCCCAGCGTCGTGGTGTTGCTGATCGTCTGGAGGTTGGTGCGCTCGTTGTAGTTGTACCAGGCGCGCGCCTGGGCGCCGGCGCCGGTGGCCACGCCCTCGAGCAGCAGGTCATGCGTCGCCGAGACCGAAGTGCCGGGGCCGCTGGCGGAACCGCTGTTGGTGAACGTGCTGACGCCGCCGGCGGCATCCACGTAGTAGCCGCCGCTGGTGCTCTTGACGCCAGGGAACAGGTTCACGACCGAGATCGACCCGCTGGTCACCGGCGATTCGTCGCTGTGGTACAGATAGGCGTCGGTGGTCGTGTCGACGTCGACGTAGTAGTAAGCGTTGGCCAGCGCCTGCTGCGGCGCGAATGCAACCACCCCCACAAGCGCCAGGCCGACGATCCCCACATTCTGGCTGCGCATTCCCAACTCCATAGATTGGCGGACTTTCCCCGATCCGCGAAACTTATCGGCGAGGAGCAGACGGAAGACCCGTTGCTCCTCGATCCCCACCGTTTTAACAGACGTTTCATCACCTGAGAAGCCTGAAACCGAGCGCTCCCGCATCGCTTCGCGGTCGCACCCAGACACGAGACAAAGCTCCCGCACATGCCCGACCGTTCCCAGGACTCCCCGTTTTCCCCCCGAAAAGTGGGCATGGTATCGCTCGGCTGCCCCAAGGCGCTGGTCGATTCCGAGCGAATCCTCACCCGCCTGCGGGCCGAGGGCTATGATTTCGCCCCCGATTACGCCGGCGCGGATGCCGTTATCGTCAACACCTGCGGATTTCTCGATTCGGCCCGCGCCGAGTCGCTCGACGCCATCGGCGAGGCGCTGGCCGAAAACGGCCGCGTGATCGTCACCGGCTGCCTGGGCGCGGATCCCGCGTTCATCACCGGGCAGCACCCCAGGGTGCTCGCCGTGACCGGTCCGCAACAGTACGAGCAGGTGATGGAGGCGGTGCGCGCCGCCGCCCCGGCGGCCCCGAATCCGCTTGTGGACCTGGTCCCGCCGCAGGGTCTGAAGCTGACGCCCCGCCATTACGCCTGGCTGAAGATCTCGGAGGGTTGCAACCACAAGTGCGCCTTCTGCATCATCCCGCAGCTGCGAGGGCCGCTCGCCTCGCGCCCCGTTCATGCGGTGCTGCGCGAGGCCGAGAAGCTGGCCGAGGCCGGGGTGCGCGAGCTGCTGGTGATCTCGCAGGACACCTCCGCCTACGGGCGCGACCTGCGCCACCCGCTGCACCCCTGGCGGGGGCGCGAGCGGCGCACCCATGTCCAGGACCTGGCCGAGGGGCTCGCCTCGCTCGGCCTGTGGACGCGGCTGCACTACATCTATCCCTACAAGCACGTCGACGCGCTGATCCCGCTGATGTGCCGGACCTCGGGCGAGGAGGCGCCGGCGGGCCTGCTGCCCTATCTCGACATCCCCTTCCAGCACTCCCACCCCGAGGTGCTGCGCCGGATGCGCCGGCCCGCGGCCTCGGAGGACACGCTGGAGCGGCTGGCGGCCTGGCGGGCGATCAACCCCGACCTCGTGGTCCGCTCGACCTTCATCGTCGGCTTCCCCGGCGAGACGGAGGCGGAGTTCCAGCACCTGCTCGACTGGATGGAGGCCGCGCAGCTCGATCGCGTCGGCTGCTTCAAGTACGAGAACGTGGTCGGCGCGCCGTCCCGCGACCTGCCCGACCACGTCCCCGAGGAGGTGAAGGAGGAGCGGCACGCCCGCTTCATGGAGGCCGCGCAGCGGATCTCCGCCGCGAAGCTGGCGGCGAAGGTGGGAACCCGCGCCTGGGCGGTGGTGGACGAGATCGACGAGGACGGCGACGCGGTCGCCCGAACCGCCTCGGACGCGCCCGAGATCGACGGCAACGTCTTCGTGGACGGCGAGGACCAGGCCTTCGAGAGCGGCGAGATGATCCGCGTCGAGATCACCGACGCCTCCGAATACGACCTCTTCGCCCGCCGCGTCTGACGCCCCCCCGGGATCGCCTGCCGCGCTCCGGCACGCCGGGGCGCGGCCCCGCGCGCCCTCGCCTTGAATGCCGCCCTCCGGCGCGCCCTCGGCCCGGAAGCGGGGCGCGGGCGCCGGCGCGGACCCGCAGGCCGCCGTGAACGAGGCGGCCTGAAGGACGGCCCGGCGCCGTCGACGAACCGCGGCCCGAGGCGACAACGTTCCGCTAACCTCCTGAAATTAGGGTTTGTCCGCGGAAACCCGTCGAATGTGTCGCGTTGAAGGGCGCGGCGCCCTCCCTTCACTATCGGGCGCGCGCGGACGGGGCGACTCCAGCTGCTGCGCCGTATACAACCCCGGTGGACAGCCGCGCCCCTCACGGCCGAGGGCCGCCACGGCTCCGGCTCAACCCCTGGATTGGAAGCGAATGTTCAACGCCTGGCGAATGACCATGGAGATGCTGAGCGCCTCGGAGCGCCGGAGCTTCTGGCGGCTGCTGGGGCTCGTCGTGCTGATGAGCTTCGCCAACATGGTCGGCATCGCCGCGATCATTCCGTTCCTCAGCGTCCTCGCGGATCCCGAGCGGGTGCAGGGCGACGGCGTCCTCGGGCAGGTCTACCGCGCCGGCGGGTTCGAGACCGTGGAGGCCTTCCAGTTCGCGCTGGGCCTGTTCGTGCTGGTGGTCTTCCTGACCTCCGTCGCGATTCGTGCGCTGTCGAGCTACGCGCTCGCCCGGTTCAGCGCCATGCGGATGTATTCGATCTCCTCGCGGGTGCTTCGGGGCTACCTCGGCCAGCCTTATGTCTGGTTCCTGGGCCGGCACAGCTCGGACCTCGTCAAGACCGTCCTCAACGAGACCACGATGATGGTCCAGGGCACGCTCAATCCCCTGCTGAACGTGATCTCGAACGCGGCGGTCGCGGTGGCGATGGTCCTGATGCTGGTCATCGCCGAGCCGCTCGCCGCCCTGCTGATGGGCACGCTTCTGGGTGGCGGCTACCTGCTGCTTTCGGTCTGGGTTCGGGCCCGGCAGTCCGCCGCCGGACGGGTCAAGTTCCACGCGGTCGGCATGACCTATCGCATCGTCCAGGAGGCGATGATCGGCTCCAAGGAGATCAAGGTCCTCGGCCTCGAGCGGGAGATGCTCGCACGCTTCCACGGCCCCGCCTTCCAGAAGGCGAAGGCCGAAACGATCAGCCGGGTGCTGATCGAAATTCCGCGCCACCTGCTCGAGGCGCTCGCCTTCGGCGGCATGATCCTCGTGCTGCTGCTGCTGCTGCAGCTGAACGACGGAGACCTCGGCAAGGTCCTGCCCATCGCCGGCGTCTATGCGCTTGCCGGCGCCCGCCTGATGCCGGCGATGCAGGCGATCTACGGGGGGCTGTCGTCGATCCGCTTCCAGCAGGCGTCGCTGCATTCGGTTCATGCCGAAATCCGCAGCGCCGACGAACTCGGCGAACGCCTGCCCGCGACCGAGCCGGAGCCCCTGCGGCTCGCGCAGTCGCTGGAGCTGCGCGACCTGGTCTACGCCTATCCCTCCGCCGACCGTCCGGCGCTGAACGGCGTCTCGCTCGCGATCGAGGCCCGCACCACCGTGGGCATCGTCGGGGGCACCGGGGCGGGCAAGTCGACCGCCATGGACATCCTGCTGGGCCTGCTCGAGCCGCAGGGCGGACAGATGCTCGTCGACGGCAACCCCGTCGAGGGGCGGGACGACCGCCGCGCCTGGCGGCGCTCGATCGGCTACGTGCCCCAGCACATCTTCCTTGCCGACGACACCGTCGCCTCCAACATCGCCTTCGGCCTGCCCCCCGAGAAGATCGACATGGAGGCGGTCGAGCGCGCCGCCCGAATGGCCGAGCTGCACGACTTCGTCACCGAGCAGCTTCCCGAGGGCTACAAGACCCTGGTCGGCGACCGCGGCGCCCGGCTCTCGGGCGGGCAGCGCCAGCGCGTGGGCATCGCCCGCGCCCTCTACCACGATCCCGACGTGCTGATCCTCGACGAGGCGACCTCGGCGCTCGACAACGTCACCGAACGGGCGGTGATGGACGCGCTCGACCGGATCGGCGGCGCCAAGACCGTGATCATGGTCGCCCACCGTCTGTCGACGGTGCGCAACTGCGACCGGATCTTCCTGTTCCGCAACGGCGTGGTCGAAGCCTCCGGCCCCTACGACGAGCTGCTCCAGAGCTCCGACGCCTTCCGCGCCATGGTCGAAGCCGCCGAGTGACCCCCGGCCCCGGGGCTGGCTGCGCGGCCGGCCCCGGGACCGGCCTTGGGGCCGCGTCTCAGTCCGCGATCCCCTCGAACACGTAGAGATAGGCAGAGGCCGGCGGCAGCCCGCAGGCCGGCGCGCCGGTCTCCGGGCCCAGACGGAAGCGCGAAGGGTCGGCCGGCGGCGCCAGGGCCTGGGTCTCGATTCCCACCCGGTCGGCGTCGACGTTGTGCGCCGCGTAAGGCCCGTCCATCCGGTGCACGGTCAGCGCCGCGGCCGAGGCGAAGGGCAGCGCCGCCTCGACCGGGGTGCAGCCCGGGTCGGCCTCGCCCGGCGCCGGCGCAGGGACATCCGGCAACCGGCGCGAGATCACGATCAGCGCCAGCCGGTCCCCCCGCCGGGTGGCGTAGGCGGCCACCTGGGGGGCGTCGTCCACGGCCTCGCGCCGGCGGGCGGCGGCGAGATCGCGGGTCGGGACGGCCCGGGTCTCGACCGCCAGCATGTCGCCCAGCGCCTCGCGGTTGAACAGCGCGATCAGCTTCCACGACGGATAGGCCTGCCCGCCCAGGTCCCAGCGCGCATGGGTCCGCCAGCGCCGCCCGTCGCCGAAGGCGAAGAAATTCTGCATCCGGTAGCCCAGCGCCGAGAGAGCGAGGAAATTGTCCAGCGTGGCGACCCCCGCCGCCTGGCTCTTCATCACCCGCTCCTGCACCAGGGCGCCCTCCGCCCCGATGCCCTGCATCACATAGCCGGGCCCCGCCTCGTAGGTCCCCACCTCCAGCGGCGCGCCGCGGGCCCGCGCGGCGGCGGCGGCCCGGGCCATGTGCCGGGCGCCCAGCGGCTCGGTGTTCTGGGAGACCCAGTTCAGCAGGGTCGCGAAATTCGCCGGCGTGCCCGTCGGCGCCGGCTGGTCCGCGTCCCAGCCGCCGATGTAGGGCCCCATGCCCACGAAGCCCGAGCGCGGCGACATCCGCGCCGCCCGCTCGCCGTAGTCGAGCACGTTGAACCCGCCCAGCGCGAAGACCGCCCGCTGCTCCAGCCCCGAGGGCCCCCACCAGGGGCTGGACCGCAGCTGCGCGATCACATGCGATTGGAACAGGCCGTAGACCTCGCCGCGGCCGTAGCGCGCGCCGGTGCGGGCGTCGACCATCTCGGGGAAGGTCCAGGGGCGGAACAGGCCGTTCCAGGTCTCGTTGCCGATCTCGAACCAGATCCGGTCGAAGGCCTCGGTCCAGGGGGCCTCGCGCCCCTGGGCCGCGCGCTTGTCGGCCCAGGGGCCGGCGCCGGCGGGGGCGGCGAGGTATTCGACCAGCCCCTGCCATTCCTCGGGCGCGAGATGCGGCTCGATCTGCAGCCAGGGGTCGGCGTCCGCCCCCTGCGCCATGCGCAGCATCTGCGGCAGGGTCGAGCCGCCGCCCGTGCCGCTCGCCAGCCCCGGCACGTCTGTCAGCTGCGCCAGGTCGTAGGTCCAGCGCCCGGTCTTGATCAGCGGATGCGTGCGCAGGAGCGAGACCCGCGCCTCCCGCAGCCGCGCGTACTCCTTCGCATCGAGGTCCAGCCACGGCGTGCCGGCACGCCGGATGCGCAGGTTGTCGACGCCGAAGCGCCCCGCGCCTTCCAGCGTCAGCGCGAAGCGGCCGCGGGCCTTGCGGGCGGCGGCGTCGCCCGCGAACTCGGCCGAGATCCGGCGCCAGTCCGGGCCCGTCTCGAACGCGACCGGGGCCTGGCGGGCGCCCCAGTCGTCGCCGCCCAGCACCTCGAGCCGGGCGAGGCCGGGGGCGTCGCTGCGCACCCAGGCCTCGACAAGGTAGGGCTCGGGGCGCAGGACCTCGTACCAGTGCTGGTGATCGCCCGCGAAGCTCTCGCCCAGCAGGCGGGCCGGGAGGCCGGGGGAGAGCTCCAGCTCCAGGTAGCTGGTCCCGGGCTCGATCACCGGCGTGGCGGGGGCGTGCGGGCGCAGGCGCCAGGGCGCGCCGCCCTCGTCCTCGGCCCACAGGCCAAGGGGCCGCGGGCGCAGGCGCCGGGCGGCGCGCCCGTCCCAGACAGGGTCGGCCGCAAGCCTCTCCCGGGTGGGGTCGGCGACGGTCAGACTCAGGATCACCAGGTCGCCCGCCTCGATCCCCGGCCGGCCGGGCCCGCCCTCCAGCGCCGCATAGTGGCCGCGGTGGGCGTCGGGGGGCGTGTCGGTGCGCTCGATCACGTAGCCGGCTGCGCCCGGGACCGGATCCCAGCGCAGCCGCGGCGCGCCGCTATTGTCGGGGACAAACCTTGGCCCGCCCGGGGCCGGCAGGCCGTCGGCGCCTTCGTGCAAGCCGCCTTCGAGCGGGGAGGCGAGGCCCGAGAGCGTCCTGAAGGCCTCGCGCATGCGCGCCGCCTCGCGCGCGGACCCCTCGGGCGAGCGGGCCATGACCGGGGCCGAGGGCGGCGACATCGCGCCTTGGTCGGTCGTCGCCCGGACCCGGAACCAGGTCTGCGCGCCGGGGCGATAGTCCGGCTCCCAGGCCAGGGCGAGGTCGCGGGCGGTCGCCGGCAGGGCGCCGTCGCCGGTCAACCGGCTCCAGCCTTCCAGCACGAAGCCGTCCGGGGGAACCCGGTCGCGGCGCACCAGGGTCAGCGCGCCGTCGCGGATGCGGTAGATGCGCGCCTCGGCCCCGTCGAGCGCCCCGCTGCGCAACCCGCCGGCCGCGAGTTCGGCCGGGTCGACGAGGATCCGGTCGGGCGAGGCCGCCTCGGCGGTGAACAGGGTGCGCCGGACCAGCGGCTCGAACCCGCCGCCCGAGACCAGGCGCGCGCCGTTGCCCATCGGCTCGATCGTGACCGAGACCGCGGGGAGGTCGGCGTTGATCACCCGCCCGGTCACCTCGAAGCGGGCGCCCTGCGCAGCCCCGTCTCCCGTCACCGCCAGGGCCGCCCCGCCCGCCGCGACGACCGCCGCCACGCCGCGCCAGAGGCGCAGCCGCGGGGTCCGCACGAAGCCGAAGCGCGCCTGAAGCCGCCGGGAGGAGCCAGGGCCCCGGCTCCGGCCGGACCGGCTCATGCCGGAGTTCCGGGTCCGATGCGCCGGCGCGAAGATCTCCCGCGCCCGCCAGGCCGCGCGCGGCAGGGCGCTCGTCCCGGACCCCGTCCGGTCATTGCCGCCGCATCGGCGGCGCGCCGCGGCGCCGGGCGGCGCCCCCGAGCCCCGGGCGAACCGCGCCGCGGGGCTCCGGCTTCGCCGGCGGCTCTGCCTCGGGCGGCCTTGCCGCGGGCGGGGCGGGGTCGGCGGGTCTCTTGCGCGTCAGGGCGACCGCCGGCCTGCGCCGCCCGCCCGGCGTCGCCGCGGCGACGGTGGCCCGCGTCTCCGAGCGCAGGACCTCGTAGCGGCCGCTCAGCGATCCGACGCAGAGCCACAGCAGCGGCCACATCGTGGAGTTGGGGAGCAGGTCCACGAGGTTGATCGCCACCATCATGGCGAGCGTGACCGTCTCCTGCCCCATGTCCTCGCGCTTGCGATAGCGCCACAGCAGCAGCAGGGGCGAGGCAAGCAGGCCGAACCGCGTGAGGAACCCGACCATGCCGCCCGTGCCGATCGTGATGATCCAGGCGCCGTCGGTGACGCTGATATCCTGCCCGGTTGCGGAATCGATGACCCGGTTGCGGCCCCAGCTTCCCCAGCCGAAGACAGGCCTCTCCAGCGCCTTGTCGAGCAGGATGTCCTCGTTATCGAAGCGGAACTGCAACGAGCCGCCCCGGACGCCGCCGATCGTCGAGGCCATCTCGTCCGCCGGAAAGATGTCGTAGGCGCGCGACAGGGGATAGATCAGAACCATCACCCCGAGCGCCATCGCCACAGTCGCCTGGAACGGCCGCTTCGTGAAGGCCACGAAGGGCACGGCAAACGCCGCGCCCATCAGCGCCCCGAGCGAATTGCTGAGCAGAAGCACCATGGCCAGCCAGCCGGCCTTGGCACGGGCCAGGGTCCGCTTCAGGGGCGGCGCGGACCGCGCGAGCCCGGTGGCCGCGATGATCGTCAACGCCATCGCCATTGCCAGCGGCAACCCGTGGTTCATCAGCACCATGGGCCGGAAGCCGCCGCCGCGGACAGCCTGGATGAAGTCGGTGGGGCGGAAGCCGTAGACCCAGTAGTGGATCTGCGGACTGATCCGGATCTCGAGCAGGATCGGGATCGAATAGATCAGCATCGTGCCGACCATGAAACGCAGCAGCAGCTCGACGTCCTCGGCTCGCGAGAGGTATCTTCTCCCGAGAAGCAGGGGGATCAGCGTGACCAGGTGTTCGAGCACGTTCGACAGGGCGTCATAGACCCCAAGGCCCGGAAAGACCCGAGCTCCGTAGACAACCGTGTCGCCATTGAGCAGGCTGGTGATCACAGGTTGAAACACCATTCCGAACACCAGCAGCCGCTGCACCGGCGACTGCGGCAGCCAGCCCGGCCGATGCTCGACGCCCCCTTCCGAGCGCCGCGCGGCCGCCCCGCCTCTCGCGCCGATCGCCAGCAGGCAGCACAGGAGCGACGACAACACCGGCGCCGTCGAGCGGTCGAGCGCGGGAAGCAGCGGCAGGTCGTAGACGACCCGGGTCGGAAGCACCAACATGCCGATGAACAACGAGGCGACGATGGCGCGCCCCGCAGGCAGGCGCAGGAACAGCACGACGGTCAGCACCGGCCAGGCCAGAATCATGATCTGTGCGAGCGCGTTGGGCATGTCGACTCCTGGCCTGCAGGTCGGGCGCCGCGGCCGCCGCCAGGTCGCTGCCCCGGCAGGGGCCAGCCCCGACCGCGAGGATGCGCAAGCCGCTCCGCCGCGTCCATCCCCGGCCGCAAGACGCCTCGCCGCAGGACCCGTCCACGCCCGCATCCGGGCGAAGGCCCGTCGGATTTCGGCTGCGTCTAGACCAGCGGCCCGGGGATGTCGATGCGCGATCCGCGTCGCCGGGCCGCGTTAACCCTTTGCTAAGCACGTTCTTCGCAAGTTGTGGGACCAGGAACACGAAACCCGCCGCAGGGGGACCCCCGCCTTGTCCGACATTCCGGCATCAGACGCCGAGGCCTCGGTCGCCGAGCGCCTGTTCGCGACCGCGCTCGCCGGAGCGCCCCGGCCGCTGCGCTGGCGCGCGGCGCGGCGGCTGGATCCGAGCGCGGCACGGTGGCTGCAGGGGCTGGTGGGCAGCGACCGGCCCTATTCGCTCGAAGGGATGCGCCGGCGGGGCTGCATCTTCGTGCACGTGCCCAAGTGCGCCGGCCTCTCGGTGGCCGAAACGCTGTTCGGCGACAAGGCCGCCGCCCATGCCTCGCTGGAGGACTATCTTTACCTCTTCGGCGCCCGCTGGACCGACCGCGCCTTCAAGTTCGCCTTCGTCCGCGACCCCGTGGCCCGCGCCGTCTCGGCCTTCGAATTCCTGCGCGCCGGCGGCCTGCACCGCTGGGACGCCGCCTTCGCCGAGCGCCGCCTCGCCCGCTTCGCCGATGTCGAGGCCTTCGCGCGCGACGGCCTCGGCGACCCGGCGATCATGGCCTATCCCCATTTCCGCGAGCAGGTCTCGTTCCTCGCGGATCCGCGCAGCGGGCGCGTCGGCGTCGACTTCATCGGCCGCTACGAGCGTCTGGCCGAGGATTTCGCCTGCATCCGCGACCGGCTCGGGGTCGAGGCGGAGCTGGTCGAGCGCAACCGCGGCCCCACGCGAACGGCCGCGCCGGATCTCTCCGAAGCGGCCGTCGCGCGCATCCGCGAGGTCTATCGCCGCGACTGCGAGGCCCTGGGCTACACGGCCGCGCAGCCGGTCCCCGTCACGACGTGACCGCGGCCGTGGCCTGGCCCGCGAAGATCGCGGCCGAGGAGACCATCGTGTTCGCCCCGGCGCCCTCGGCCGACCAGCCCGGCGGGTTCGCGGGAACCTCGTCCCAGACCTGGGCGAGGCCGCCGTTGCGGTTGCCGCAGAGGTAGGTCGCCGCCACCGCGTCGGTCCCGATCAGCGCCCCGTCGATGTAGAGCGCCGCTTTCTGGCCGCCCACGCAGTCGCCCGAGATCACCACCTCGAAGCTCCCCGTCGGCGCGACCGTCGTGATCACCGCCAGGTCCGCGGCCGAGACGTAGCTGCCGTTGGCGTAGCCCATGATCAGCATCAGCCGGTCCGTGCCGGCGTCGTCGTAGATCAGGCAGCAGGCGCCGTAGCCGGTGCCGCCCGCCTCCCACAGCATGCCGTGATCGCCGGCCGAGCGGGTGACAGTGAATCGGACCGTCAGCTTGGTCTGGGTGGGCCTCAGGCCCGACTGGGCGAGGCCGGCCGACCAGGTCGCGCTCTGGGTCATGCCGAAGGTCGGATCGGAGGTGGTCACCGCGATCGTCGACGTCTCCCAGCGGCCGCCGTCGGACCAGACCACCAGGTGATCGCCCGCGGCGATGGCGTTGGCGCCCTCGACCAGCGGCGTCTCGGTGGCGCCGTTGGCCGCGACCAGGTAGGCCGCGCCGCCGGCCGGCACGGTGATCGTCTCGTCGCCCCCCGCCGGCGCCGCGGTCGAGACCGCCAGCGCCGGCCGCTTGGGCGCCGCGAAGGCCGCGACCAGCGCGGCCTGGGCCGCGGCCGTGGGGTGGATGCCGTCCACCGTCGTCGCGGGGTAGCCGATCTCGTAGGCGTCGACCAGCTTCACCCCGAACTCCGCCGCCACCGTGCGGCAGACCTCGACATAGCCCTCGAACCAGGCCCGCGTGCGTCCGGCGAAGTCCGGGTCGTAGGCGGTGGTCAGCCCGGCGTCCGAGATCCAGAACGGCGTCGCCAGCCAGATGTTCTCGCGCCCGTATCTCACCAGCCACCGCCGCAGGGCCGAGCGCAGGTCGCGCCCGTAGGCCTCGGCGTTGAAGGTGGCGTCGGCCAGCGTGTAGCGCGCATCGTTGAAGCCGTAGGCGCACACGATCGCCTCGGCCCCAGCGGGCAGCGAGCGGGAGGAGAAGTTGTCGATCAGGTTGCCCGACAGCGGCGCGCCGCCGCCCGCGAGGCTCCCCTGCAGCACCGTGCCCCCGGCGCCGTTGTTGTCCGCCGTGGCGCCCCACTGCGCGGTCAGCACGTCGCCCACCCAGCTGGTCACGCCGCCGGCGCCGCCCGCGGTGATGCTGTCGCCCACCGCCACCGCGGCGGCGTAGTTCCAGCCCGCGACCAGGGTCACGCTAAGGCTCAGGTCATGGATCGTGGCCCCAGTGGCGCGGATCACGAACGGCGCCGAGAGCGCCCCCGAGACCGGCATCGTCGCCGTCAGCAGCCCCGTGCCCGCGTCGACCGAGACGCCCGTCGCCTCCGGCGGGGCCGAGACCAGCGCGTAGGCGTAGCTCCCCTCCGGCAGGGCGCTGGCGGCCGAGGCGACCAGCGTGGCGCCGTGGGCGGCCTCCATCGGGATCATCGTCCCGGGGATCGCCGCGGCCGACGAGACGTTGACCGTGAAGCTGTCCT
>CAXGVP010000013.1:0-17605 GCA_964013055.1 uncultured Albimonas sp. | reverse complement strand
CGGGCGAAGTCGCCGCGATGGGCGCGCCGGTAGAGCCGCTCGGCGAGGTCGTCGGCGAAACGGTCCTTCTCCAGCTCGTGCCAGTCGGTCTCCTGCAGGGCCGAGCGCTGGCCGACGCCGGTGTCGGGCATCCGGCCGGGCTTGTCGGTCCCCTGCTCGGAGTCGGCGGGGTTCTCGGTCTCGGTCTTGCGGCGCACGACCAGGTGGGGGTGCACCTCGTCGCCCGTGTTGACCAGGAACAGGGCCTTGCCGGCATCCGCCACCAGCACCCAGTCGCCTTCCTTCAGCTCGGCCATGATCAGTCCTCCCGCTGCTGCTTGTCCGCGCCCTGCACCCGCGTGGCGCCCGCGGGGCGCTCATGGGCGCGCTTGAGGTGGTCGCGGGTCCCGATGTCGCGGGCGAGGTCTCCGCCCCCGCGGCCGCCGTCGGTGGGCTCGCCCTCCTCCCCGAGGATCGCGTCGGTGTCGCGTCCGCCGTGCTTCGATCTGTGGCGCTCGGCCATTGGCTCCCTCCTTGCGTTGGTTGCGAGGGGGGGGGTGGGCGCCCGTCTGGGCGATTTCTTGTCGATCCGGCGCCGTCTCCGCGGACGCGCCCCGCTTGCCCGCCGGGTCGCGAGACGTTATCCGACGCAGAGCGGCAGGCCGGTCTAGCTCAGCTGGTAGAGCACCTGATTTGTAATCAGGGGGTCGGGGGTTCGAGCCCCTCGACCGGCGCCGCGAAATCAATAACTTATCGAGACGCCGAGGGTCAGTGCCCGGTTCGTGTCCGCGTAGTGTCCTTTGACCTGATGCGTTCCGAGCTTTCGCCGGCCGAGCGGGCTGAGGCGACGGGGAGGCGGAAGCGGCTTTGGGAAAGTGGACCAAGTTGGCCCACTTCCACGGGCCGGGGCACCGCGACTTCCCCTCGCTCCTGTGCGGCGACATACTCATGCGCCATCCCAGCGCTGCTTCCATTGGCAAGGGGTGTGGCCATCCGCCAACGGACGAGACGGGAACATGCTTCGCACTCTCCTGATTGCACTATCGCTTGCCGTAGGCCCATACAACGCCGCCGCAAGTGATGAACAGGTGCAGAGCGCTAAATTGATTTGGCCGGCATGGCAGTGCTCGACACTCGCTGTTCATGCTGGCCGGAAGGACGAAGTCGCACGGTTATTCAATGCCGGCTTCTCGTCCGCTTTGACCGTCATTCAAGCTGCTTTTGGAGGAACGCTTTCGAAGGATGCAATAGAGGTACTACCTATAGGCATCTCATGGAACCTTTGGGGGCCGAGCCCTGAGTTTAGCGCCGGTTATGTCTTTGCAGTGATCGAGAGCGAAACAAAAACGCTGATAGAAGACAGAGCGGAACGACAAGAGGATGAACTCTTGGCGGAATACACCAATCGTAGGCGCGTCGTGGCCGAAATGATGTTTGACGAAGCAAACTGCGACCTAATCAGCCAACGCTAGTCAATTCCGCAGCCGCACCCCCGCCCCGCCCCCGTTCTCCGGGATGAACTCCACCCCGCCAGCCTCTAGGGCGCCGCGGATCGCGTCAACGGTTGAGGCACGCCCCCCCAGGTCGCCGTCCTGCGCCTCCAGCCGCTTCACGGTGGGCTCGGATATCTGCGCCTCGCGCGCGAGGTCTGCCTGCGACCACCCCAGCAGCGCGCGGGCGGCCTTCACCTGCCGAATTGATACTTTTGGTATTGACATGCTCACCCCTGCCGAAGTGATACTAACGGTATCGAAGCCCGAATGAGGGAGCAACTGAAATGCCTACCACCCCCGAAAAACCCGAGCTCAAGGATCTGGAGCATCGCGCAACGCGTGTCTGGGGCCTCGCCTGCGCCGCGGACTTCCTGCGAGGGGAGGACGATGAGAAGGCGGCGGCCGAAGGCTTCTGCGCCGTTATGGAAATCCTCGTCGAAGAGACCGACCGGCTGGCGCGGGATATCGGCCAGTGCGCCTTCGCGCTGCGGCAGGCGGGGAGGGCTTGACGATGGACGCGACGCAGATGGTCTCTCGGCTTGACGACTTGCTCGACTATCGCTCGGACCTGAAGGAGGCGAAGTCTCTCGCCTACGTCCTGGCCTGCGCGCATGTCGGTGAACTCGACACCATGACCTTCGGCCGCGAAGCTGGCGACCGGCTGGCCACGATGATCGGGGAGCGGATCGAGCGGGCGATATCGGAACTGGAGAACATCTGGGATCAGGGACGGAAGGCGGCCCCGCTCGCCGAAGATCCGATTCCCCTCGCCTTCGACGGGTGGCGCGAGGAAGAGAGGACGGACAGCCCGTCCACGGCGGCGCTGGGCATGCTGGTGAGGCTCAAACCGGCGCGGCCCGAGAGTTTCGGCATGCTGGCGCTCGCCGCGCTCAGGGGCTTCGCGCTGAACTACGGCAAGCCCAACCTGCCGGCGGACCCCGCCGACTGGCGCATCGAACACTTCGACGTTCCGGATGATGACCAGAGCGTAGAGGCGTGCGCGACGCGCGCCCTTTGGGCAATCATCCACGGCGCGGGCCTCGCCCTCGATGCGCCGCCGGTGACGCAGCACTGAGCTACGGAGGGGGCTCCCCGCCCCCTTCCACATCCTCCCGCGTCGGCACGCCAAGGAGGAGGATCAGGGCGAGCCTCACCGCCCCGCCACGGAGCTGGGCGGGAGGAAATACCGCTGGTTGTTCTCTCGCTTGATGCGGCGCTCGTGCCGGCGAAGGTAGCCCGGGTTCACCGCTTCCTGCATGTGGTAGAAAACGAGGTAGTTCATGGCCGCCTGCGTGTAGAACAGGTTCGCGAACGGAAGGTTGGATTGCGCAAGCCGCATCAGCGCGGCCCCGACGTCGGGCGGCTCCCCGCGGAACGACTCCGCCCGGAACCTCTGGAACACCTCCAGCGCATCCGACACCGCCCCCACGCCAGGCCCCGCCAGCACCTCAATCGGGCTATCCCCGAACCGGCTCGTCTCTCCGAGCAGGAAGTCGCCCAAGATACCCAGCCCGCCGCCTTGCAGGAACGACGCCGTCACAAGGTCGACCGGATCGCCAGTGCGTGGCTCCCGCCCCTTGGCGATTTCCTTCGACTGCATCGCGAAGTAGCCCAGCATGGACGACCCGGCGATGAAGGCCGCCAGCCCTTGCAGGTCGCCCTCGCCCCTCAGCAGCGCCCCGCGGAGGTTCTTCGCCCCGTGCCCGTAGAGGTCGCGCCCGAAAACCTTGGAGTAGACCGTCACGGGGAAGGACTTGAACTGCATCAGGAAGCGCACCGCTTCGCCCTGCGGCGTTCCCGGCGGCATGCCATACCTCAGCAGCGCGCGCTCGCGGGCGCCCGGCGTCGGGGAGGCGAAGTCGGCCCGGTCGTTGATGTAGGCGAACAGCGCGTCCTTCACCTCGTCCCGGAGCGCCTGCTGCTGGCGGTCGTCCAGCCCCGTGAACGGAGCCCCTCGGGCCGTGTCCACCTCGCCCGGAAGCATGTAGACCTTGCCGTCATGGTCTTTCGCCGCGAGCCGGGCCACCTCCCACTTGCGGGCGTCCATGCCATACTGCGCGAGGCTGCGACGCATCCGGTCGGGCAGGTCGGCCCACGCCTTTCCGGCCTCCATCCCCAAGTCGCGCGACATCATCAGGCCCGTGCCGCGCTTCACCGCGTCCGTCCACGGCCCCAGCAGGTTCAGCTTGAAGAACAGGGCCATCAGCTTGGAGACCTTGCCCGGAGCGTCGTCCTGCGCCGCGAACCGGCTCACGAAGTCCCCGAGCGCCCCGTCGATGCCGACGCCGATCAGCTCGCCCAGCCGCTTCTTGTCCTCGCCAGCGGCCAGGCCATCGAACGGCGCCCGCAGTGCATCGCCCCACGAGTCCACGATGCTGCGGCCCTGATACCGGCGCTCCCCCGCCACGTTGGCGATATCCGAGATGGACGACAGGAACGCGCCGCCCAGCTTCGCCATGGACTGGATGGCCCGCGTCGTGCGACCGATGCTGGCGAGGGTGTGGTTGCCCGCGATGTTGACCGAGCCGTCGACCTCGGCCCACTGCCAGTCCAGCGTCATCCGGTTGAGGCGGTCCACCTTCTGCGGGTTGGAGCGGTATGCCTCCTTCAACTCCGTTCGGATCTTGTCGAACATCGCGCCGGGGTTGGTCCCGAAGCGGCTCATGATCGCGGTCGCCTGCGCCGACCGGCGGAAGTCGTCCATCAGCGCTTCGTTCAGCGACTTCCGGCCGAACGTCTCGTTGTAGTCGAACCAGGCATCGGCATCCTTGAACAGCAGGACGCGCGAGGCGCTTTCCTTCTTGGCGAGGTTCCCCGGCCCCTTGAACGCGAACATCAGGTCGTTTTCCGGTCCCTGACCCTTCCGCACAGAGGTCGTCAGCACCTCATAGGCGGAGTTCAGGAACGCGGCCCGGGCGTCGGGCTCGATGCCCATGGTCTCCCAATCCAGCTTCGGGGCCACCTCGCGCGCCCACGCTTCCTTCCCGGCCCGGCGCATCCGCGCCATGTCGTGCGACTGTCGGGTCACATAGCCGGAACGGAACCGGATGTAGGCCCCGGCTCGGTTCTCGCGCTGCACCGCCGCCCGGCGGTATTTGTGGATCGCCGACGCAATGGCCTTCGCCGTCTTGCTGTTGGTCGCGTTGCCCTTCGGCTCCGGAAGGCTCAGGTCCCAAAGCTCGCGGGCGATCTCACGGGACAACTGACCCGAGTTGAACAGAGACAGCAGCTTCCCCGCCCGCAGGTCCGCGATCAGGCCGCCCATGTATTCGCGCAGCATGCCGTTGGTCAGAGCATCCACGCTGGCCCGCCCCTCGGCGAAGGGCGAGTTGACGCCTACCATCGCGGCTTCGAGGCCCATGGAAGGGTCATCCATTGCCCCATCCGCCCGCTTCGCCAGCGCCATGAGGTCGGCCTGCTTCACCGCGTTGATGAGCCGGTTCCGCTTCTCGATCTGAGCCGCAAGCGCCACGTCGCCCGCGATCTGCTCCGCGGCGTCGAACATCGCCTGTTCAAGGTCGTGAAGCTGCCCGGCCGAAATGCGCGCTTTGCGGATGCGCTGCAACTCGGTCAGCAGATCTTCCAGCTCGTCGTCAGAGAGGCGGCCGCCTGCGGCTTCCTCGATGATCCGGAGGCAGTCGTTCGGGCTCGCCATCAGCCGTATTTCTCCTGCATGGAGCGCTCGCCGGCCATCAGGGTCTTGGACCCATCGAACCACGCCGCGACCTTCGGGCTCTTGGCGAGCGAACGGCCGCCATCGATCAAGGTTCCGCCGGCATCGAAGTAGGAAGCCGTCTTTGCCGTGTCGCCCTCGAAGCGAGAGGCCGCGGCCTGCATCTGCCGCCCGGCCATCGCCTCCCTGCCTTCATAGAGCGCGGTCAGGGCGCGATATTCGCCCTCCGCCCCCAAGTTGCCGAGGCCGGTCACGTCGACCCCGCCACCGGAACCCGCGCCAACGGCCCGCGCGCGGCTGATCGCAAGCTGAGCCTGACGGCGCTCCTCGTTCGCCTGGCGCTGAGAGGATGCGAAAGCAGACTGCCCCGATGCTTCGAGCTGCGCCGCCTCGAAGCGGCTGGCCTGCTGCTCCGCCTGGCCGCCCATCAGCGTTCCGGAAGCGGAGACGGCCATCGATGCCGCCATCATCGCAGTCACGGGGTCTGCCATGGTGCGGCCCCCCTCACGCTGCCAGCTTGCGCCAGACCGCGACGATTGCCGCGTCAGGCAGGTTGTCGAGCCAGCGCACCGTTGCCTTGGCGTCGGCTTCGCTCATCCGGTCCAGCGCCCGCCAGGATCGTTCCCGGATGCGCGCGAACCGGCGCGGCGCGTCCGCCCCCCACTCTCGCGCCAGCGACGCGGCGCAGGGAAACACCGTGGCGGCCCGCATGTCCTCGTCGCTCAGCACCTCGACCGCGACCGGCTTTCGCTCGCCCAGCTCCCGCAGGATCGAGGCGCGCGCGTCGCCCGAAAGCGCCATCAGTCCGGATTCCATTTCCGCCGCCGCCTCGCCCGCGCCCACGATCACGTCGTTGACGCTCCGGATCAGCGCGGCGCCCGCGTGGTAGCTCCCGGCGTCCTCGCCGCTCGCCGTCCACTCGCGCAGCGTCGGCATCGGCGCCAGGTCGCCGCCGGACGAGCCTTCGGCCGGCTCGTCCTCGTCGCCGTCCATGACTTCTTCCAGGAGCGTGCGGTATCGGCCCTGCATCGCCTCGTCTCGACGATAACGGCCAATGTCGGTGCGCATGATGCGCTCGATCTCGGCGCGCTCGGCCTCCGCCCCGGAGGGCTTCGCCGGCGCCGGAGCTCCCCGCTCCTGCGCGTCGTAGAGGTCGCGCAGCCGCCCCTGCATGGCCTCGTCCCGGCGGTAGACCGCCGGGGCGTCGCGCATGGTGGTCTCGATGGTCGCGATCTCGGCTGCGACGTCGCCGCCCTCGCCCGTCATGCCGGCGCCCGCGTCGGATACTGGTTGCGGATATGGCGGATCGCCAGCGCCTCGGACCCGTGCGGCTGGCCGATGGTGGCCCCGTCAGCGATGCGCATCACCTGAAAGCCGGCGCCGTCCCAGACGACGCGATAGGTCTCGTCCGAGAACAGCGGCGTCGTGCGCTCGGGGTAGGTGATGCGCTTCACCAGCGAGACGGTCGCGGCCTCCGCGTTGACGCCGGTGACGACGCCCATCACGGCGAAGTCCTCGGAGAAGCCCACGGCGAAAACCTCGTCATGCTTCGCCAGCGGGTTGCGCGATCCCTGCACCTTCGCCCAGGCGAAGGGGTCGGACACGTCCTCGGCCGTCGCCCCCTCGGGCAGGCGGACGAACCAGCTTCGACGGAAGCGGGTTTCGCTTTCGATCAGGGCTTTCGTCGGGTCGATCATGATGCTCATTCGGTCGGCTCCTTGGGGTCAGGGAAGGCCGGCGGCTCACGGTCCAGCCAGGCGCCCCCGCCAGACGTGGCGAACGGGGCGAGTTGAAGGGCGAGATGCCCGAAGCGGCTGCCCGACAGGGCGGCGAGAACCGCGCTCAGATCCTCGGAACGGCGCTTCTCCACCACCACCGCCATGAGGCTCACCGGGAGCGGATGGGCTGCATCCGCGAGGGCGCTCGCCACGTCCTTTCGGCGGGCCTCCGCTTCCGCCAGCGCGGCGGCCATGCTGCGGGCGGCGGCCTCGGCCTTCTCGATTGCGGAGCGTCGGGCGGCATCCGCGAGGGTGGCACGGCTCAGCGCTTCTCTGCGGGCCTCCTGCGCGGCCCGCTGGGCGGCCTCCCGCTCCCGGCGCACTCCGAGCACTCCGGCGGCGTCCAGGGCCTCCTGCGCGTCCTCAGCGGCCCGCAGGGCGGCCAGGTCGTAGGGGCGGCCCTCAAGGGCGGCGGCGGCCCGGTCGTCGTGCAGGCGGGCCACCAGCTCGGCGGCGGCGGCCTGCCGCTCGGCGAGGGGCGCGAGGGGTTCAGCCTTCGGCATCGGTCGGGGCTCCTTCAAGCTGGGCGAGGAGGGCGTCACGACTGAACGCCGTGGCGACCAGGCGGCCCCCGACGTCCAGGGCCTCCCACCGCTCGCGCCCATCGGGCAGGGTTTCGGCGAGACGGACGAGCCACGAGCCGTGCAGCTCGTCCGTCCCTGCCGCGGGGCCGGCCGGCGCCGGGTTGTCCGCGGCGTTCTCGATCTCGGCGGACTCGCCCTCGATCACTTCGTCGGAGGTCGGGGCGCCGGAGCCGGGAAGGTTGACCGACGCCGCCATGCCGCTCCGCAGGAGGAAGGCGAGGCGGCGGGCCATCTCGACGTTCGGGTGGAGCGGGCCGGTCGCTATCTCCTTGTCCGCGTCCGTGGTCGCCACGGCGGCCGACACCTGAGCGGCCGACAGGTCCGGAACCAGCTTGCGGGCCAGCGTCTCGGCGGCCTTCCTGCGCTCGTCCAGGGTGGGCTTGCGCTTGACGCCCCCGTCCTCGACTTCCCGCCCGGCGCAGATATCCGCCAGCAGCTCGAACGGCCGGGCCTTCTTCGCCAGCCACTCCCGAAACTCGGGGCTCATGAGGTTGGGCCGGCCCGCGACCTTGCCGCCCGTCTTCGGCTGGCCCTTCGGTCGCCCCGGTCCCGCCTTCGGGTTCTTCGGTGCGCTGGACCGGCGGCGAACGACGCGCTCGCGCATCAGGTCGACAAGCTCGGGATCGGGCTCGCCAGCCAGGGCGGCGGCGTCCTCGTCAGGCAGGGGGATGGGAGCGGCTTTCGTCATGCCTCTGACCATACATCAGAAACTACAACAGAGGAACACATTGATTTATAAGATTTGTCTTCCGGAGTGTCGATGTTGTGTCCGCAATAGGTCCGCAATGTCCCGCGTGCAGGGCATGGACGCGCGGGCGTGACGGCGTAGAGGCGGGCCGAAGACCAAGGGCGTTTTCAAAGCCGAGGTCGTGGCCCTGTTCCGTCCCTGTCTCCCGGCCCCTCCTGAGCGGGTTGAACGCCCGCCCAAGGGGCGTTCCAACCCCGGGGGGTATAAGGGGGGTGGAAGGAACAGGGGGTGGAAGGGGGTTGGCAGGGGGGGTGGAATAGACTTCTGCACCCGGTTGGAAGCGGGGTTGGAAGGGGGTTGGAACTCACGCCTCCCCTGTCTCCAGGTGCTGCCGGCGCTTCGACGGCGGGCCTTCAACCGCGATCCTCACCGAACCCTCCGCCATCAGCTTTTCCATCGCGGAGGCGAACGCCCGCTTGCTGACGCCCTCGGCCTGCGGATGGGAGGCGAACACGGTGGGGGCGTAGGTCTGCCCGCCCGCGTGGTTCACCCTCCGCCCCTGCTCAGCGAAGAGGGCCAGCAACTTGAGAAACACCCGCTCCGCCTTGGCGCTCGCCGCCCTCCGATCCAGCCCGGTTTCAGCCACGTCGACGGCGAAGACCCCATCGCGCCAGTGCAAGCCGAACTCGTTGCCGGTGCGGGCGTAGTTGGATTTCTTCAACACCAAGCGGCGAGCATCGGGATCGGGCTCGTAGCCCTCGGACACGACCCTCTCGAAATAGAGCCGGGACCGGACGCTGTTGTTCCAGGCGGTCGAGCCGCTGGACCCCGTGCCGCTTGCCATGCCCGCAACAGAGGGGTGGGACAGCATCAGCACCGCGCACCGCCGCCGGATTGCGATTCCACGGATCAACCCGACGAAAGCCCGCGCCTGCGCCCTATCGTTCTCATTGCCGGGAAACAGGTCGGCCAAGGTGTCGAGCACCAGCAGGCGCGCACGGTCGGATGCCAGACGATCCTCCACGTCCCGCAGCAGGAGCGTCGGGGCCAAGCCGCCGCTGCGGTCCAGGGTGGCCAACAGGGCGTCTTCGCCTGCAAGCGACCGGAGCGTCAGCCGCCCCGCATCTGCGAAGGTCAGCCCCTCGGCGCGCAGAACGTCCGCGAAGCGGCGATGCAATTCGTCCATGTCGTCTTCGGCGGAGAGGTATAGGGCCGAGCCCTCAAGCGTCTCGCGCCCGATCCAGTGCCTGCCGGTCGCCGTGGCGGCGGCAAGCTGCATCGCCAGAAGGCTCTTGCCAGTCCCGCCGTCGCCGCTCAGGAGCGTCACGGTCCCGGCAGGAATAAGCTCGGGAACATGCCACTCCCGCGGCGGGATCATCCGCCCCGCGAGCCGGACGGCGTTCACGTAGGGGTCGCGCTCCAGCTCCCGCAGCGGGTCCGCGGTCTCATACTGCGTCGCCCAATCCGGCGCGCCGTCGTCAGCGTTCATGCGGCGCTCCGATGCTTGACCTGAACGCCCCGCGCGTCGCGCTGACGTTCTTCCTCCATGATCCGACCGAACATCTCCCGGTCCACCCACGGGACCGGCCAGTCATCGGCGGGCGTCAGCAGGCAGGCGATCTCCACGCGCTCGGCGTGGCTCAGGTCGCCGAGGACAGCGGAGAACCAGGCGCGAAGAAACTCCGCCCGGTCTTCCGGCTCCAGGGCGAGGATCGCGGCGGCGGCCCAGCCGCAGCGGGCCGCGCGGTCCTTCCTAGCCCGAAGGTCGCTCGCGAGGGCCTGCACACGCTCCCAGGTCACTTGGGTCATGCGGAGCCCTCCCCTTCCACGCGGAGGAAGGACGCCCGGCCGGCCAACTGCGCGGCGACGGCGATGCGGATCGCGGCGGAGCCGGTCTTGGCGGTCCCGATGCGTTTCCCGCGGGGGTCGCCCGGTCGGTAAAGCCGCACGTCCCAGCGGTCGCCGCGCTTGCCGACGTGCAGCAGGGGCGCGGAGACGGCGAACTTGGGAGGGGAGGAGAAGCGATGCAGGGTCATGCGCACGCCTCCCCGTAAGCGAGGCCGGCGACGGCGCGGGCCACGGAGGGCGGAAGGGCAAAGCGGCTTTTGAGGCGAGCCGCTTGCCGCGACGTGGCGGAGGGGGTATCTTCCAGGGTGTCGTCAGCCACGACCAAATCCATGGAAGCCCCGGCCCGCGCACCACCGCGGCCGGGGTTTTTCGTTTCGGCCATCAAGCAGCGCGCCCCCGCTGAGCCACGGCCTCTTCCTGCGCGGCGAGCCACGCCCGGAAGGTGACGGCGTTGTAGTAGATGCGCCGCCCGAACAGCGTCCGAGGCGGGCCGCGGCGCTCGGAGTGCCAGCGCTTGAGGGTCCGCTCGGAAATCCCCGTGGCGGCGGCGACCTGATCGGGCCGCAGGTAGCCCGCGAGCAGGTCGGGGATCTCCTCCGCCTCACGATCCCCGGCGGCGATAGCGCAATGCTCGTCCGACATTTCGTCTCCGTCATCTTCTGCGCCCCGGTTGGGGCTCGGATGACCCGAAAGTGTCGGCTAATCGCTTGATCCGCTTCAGAGTTTAATCGAGGTTTTCTCTCCGAAGGTAGTTTGCGGCCGCCTCCATCTGCTCGGCAAGCCGCCGACGCTGGGCCTTCTGCTCCTGAAGGGTGCTCGCCCTCGCAACGGCTTCAGCCCATTCACCCAGGTTGCGCAAAACGCGCGCCACCGTAGCCGCATCACGTTGCCGAACCTGCTCCTCTTGGCGCGCGTAGGGCTCACCCTCCAGAAGTGTTGCCCCTACCGAAGGTGGAATGAACTCTCTCGGGTTGCCTCGCCATCCTCGACGCACGCTCCCGACGCGCAGTCGTCGGCTGCGCCTCCCGATCTCATCGAACCGTTCCTGCCGCTCTGCATACGCCTTCTGTAGGCGGCTGATGTTGGTGGCGACCGCCACGTGCGTAGCTTGCCGATCAGGAAGCGTTGACGCCTCGTGCCGCAGGTCTCGCGTCAAAGCTTCACGCGCAGCCGCGTGCACAGTTAGCGTCGGGTCTTCGGCCCTTAGTTCCGCCATGAACAGGAGGCGGGCGCGGTCGTCTATCGTTTTCGTTCCCTTCGGGCGGCTCATCGCAGCACCGCCGCGCCCTGCGGAGCGACGACGCGCTCGACATGCGCCGCCCACGTCTCCAGCGCCTCCCGCATCTCCGGCCCGTAATGATGATGATCGTATCCCGCGCCGGCCCCGCGCACGGGCGCGTGATCCAGAACCAGGTCGCGGACGTGCGGGGCGACGCCCAGCTCCGCCAGCCGGGTCTCGACGGTGTGCCGCATCCCGTGGAATGTGAAGTCAGCGACGCCGCCGGCCTCCACGATCTTCTTTTGGAGCGGCTGGCCGGGGACCAGACACGTCCCCTGCACCCTGCCGGGGGACACGAGCGCCGCGGGCGGTCGCACATCATCCTCCGCGGGCCGCAGGGGGCGCAGCACGCGCATTGCGAGGGCCGGGAGGGGAACGGCGTGGAGCCGCTTGTTGCGCTTCCTGCGCCGCGGGTCCGCGGGCGGCGTCCACATGCCGTCTTCCGACAGGTCTTCCCAGCGCATCGCGGCGAGGGCCGTCTTCCGCTTGCCCGTCAGGAGGGCGACCTTCACGAAGGCCCCGCCGACGCCTCCCACCTTGTCGGCGGCCTTCCACAAGCCCTTGATCTCCGCATCGGAATAGAACCTCTGGCGCGCTTCCTCGCCCTCCCACGGGCGGCGCAGGCCCGTCATGGGCGAGGCGGGGACCTTCTCGATACCGGGCTCGGCGCACCATTTGAAGAACAGGGACAGATAGGCGTGCATCCGGTTGGCGAGGTAGGGCCGCGGCTTGGTGGCTTCCTCGCCCGCCTTCCCGTTCCCGTCTCGGATCTCTTCCAGCAGCTTCCGAACGTCCCGCGCCGTGATGCTCGCCACCGGATCGCCGGCCCAGCCTGCGCCCTCCCGCAGCAGGGCGCGCTTCACCTCGTTCGCGGTCGCGTTCTGCCGGCGTCCCTCCTGCTCGCGCTTGACGTAGTCCTCGACCGCCTCGGCATAGGTTTCCGCAGCGCGAGCGGCCTTCACAGCCTCGCGCGCACCGCGGCGCGCCCCTAGCGGATGCGCCTCCCCCCGGTCGATCCGCTGTCGCCACGCCTTCGCTTCGTCTCGCGCCGCCGCGACCGACCACGCGGGATAGGCCCCGATGGTGAAGCGGTATTCCGAGGATCGGCGGATCGCGTCGGGATCGCTGAACCGATAATTCAAGATGAAGGACCGCGCCCCCTTCGCGGTGATGCGCACGCCGAAACCGGAGACCGCATCGTCATAGACGACCCGGTTTCCCGTCTCCGGCGGGGCCAGGTCTCGCACCAGCTTATCCGTGATCCGCTCCGCCATGTCCGCCCCCCGTGTCCGCATCGTGTCCGCGCGCCAATGGCCCCATTGCGCGCGCCCAATGTCCTTGAATGTCAGGAGACAGTCAAGCAATGACCTTGATGTGGAACTGTTTTCCCGATGAGCAGGCCGCGGACACAGGATTCTCAAAGGCTTGCGGGAGAGTGATATTTTGATTTGTAATCAGGGGGTCGGGGGTTCGAGCCCCTCGACCGGCGCCGCGGATCGGGCTTGACCTTCCAGCAGGGGGAAGCCTTAGGCATCTTCCCGCCTTCCGCCCCGAAGGCCGATCGAAGGAGCCGCCATGCCCGTCCAGGATCTCTCGCGCCGCGCCCTGCTGGGGGGCGTCCTCGCCCTCGCCGCCGTCGCCGTCGCCCCCGGGCGCACGCTCGCCGCGCCCGCGGCGATGACCGTGATGAAGGACCCCTCCTGCGGCTGCTGCGGCGCCTGGGTCGAGATCATGCAGGCCGAGGGCTTCGAGATCGCGGTCGAGGAGATGGGCAATGCCGCCCTCGTGCGCCGCAAGATCGAGCTCGGCGTGCCCCAGGCCGCCGTCTCCTGCCACACCGGCCTGATCGGGGGCTATGTCGTCGAAGGCCACGTGCCCGCCGCCGACATCCGCCGGCTGCTGGAGGAGATGCCCGACGCCGTGGGGCTCGCCGTGCCGGGCATGCCCTGGGGCTCGCCCGGGATGGGGCCGCAGGACGAGCGCGAGGCCTATGACGTGCTGCTGATCGGCCGCGACGGCGGGCTGAGCCTGTGGAGCCGCTACGCCGCCGCCTGAGCCGCGCCTCGCGCCGCCGGAAAGGCTGCGCTGGGCCGGGTCCGGGTCTGTCCGGCCTCAGGCACGGGTCCGAGTCTGTCCGGCCTCAGGGAGTCGTCGGGCCGGCGCCGTTCACCGACAGGCGCGGGGCGGCGACGCAGCTCTCGGCGCCCGCAGGCCGGGCGCCGGTCCGCCCGGCCCGACCCGGCCCGGTCTCATGGGGGCATCCGGCTGCCGCCGTTCACCGGCAGGCATTGGCCGGCGACGCAGCGCGCCGCGCCCCTGGGCCGGGCCCCGGGTTCGTCCGGTCCGCCCTCAGGGGTTCATCTGGCTGCCGCCGTTCACCGACAGGCGCTGGCCGGTGACGTAGCTCGCCGCGCCCGAAAGCAGGAACGCCACCGGGGCCGCCACCTCCTCGGGCTGGGCCCAGCGGCCCAGCGGGATCCGCGCGAGGTAGGCGTCGCGGAACTTCTCGCCGCGGATGGTCTCGGTCATCGGGGTCTCGACCATGCCGAAGGCCACCGTGTTGGCGCGCACGTTGTAGCGCGCGAACTCCCGCGCCGCGGCCATCGAGGTCCCGATGATCCCCGCCTTGGCGGTCGCGTAGTTCACCTGCCCGATGGTCCCCTGCACGCCCGCGTCCGAGGAGATGTCGACGATCGAGCCGCCGCTCTCGTCCCCCGCCTTGAAGCGCGCGATGCAGTGATTGCCGAAGGCCTGCACGAACAGGAACGCGCCCGTCAGATGCACGTCGAGCACCAGGCGCCACTGCTCGAGCGTCATCTTGTGGATCATCGCCGGCCGCGTCAGGCCCGCCATGTTCACCAGCCCGTGCACCGCGCCGAATTTCGCGACCGCCTCGGCCACCACGGATTCGGCGAGATCGGGCGAGGCCACGTCGCCGATCATGCGCAGGCAGTTGGCCTCGCCCAGCTCGGCCCGGGTCTCGGCGAGCCCGTCGGCGTTCATGTCCACCGCGGCGACCTTGCCGCCCAGCTCCACCACCAGCCGCGCCACCGCGCGGCCGATGCCCTGCCCCGCGCCGGTGACGATCACGGTGCGGCCCTCGAGGCTCATGGGATTGTTCGTCGGGGGGGTGCTCATCTCTCTCTCCCTTGGAGGCCTGTTGATCGGCCTGGTTTTCAGGCGGGCGACAGCGTCCAGCGCAGGGCCTCGCCCTGGGGCCGGGCCTCGACCTCGATGAAGGCGCGGTGGGAGGCGACGGCGCCCCGCCACAGCTCTATCCAGCAGGCGAGCAGGTCCTCGCGCGCCTCGCCCTCCAGCCCGCGCACGATGCGCAGGCCCTCGTGGCGCAGGGTGGTCGCGGCGCCCGCGGTCTCGACCGAGGCCGCGTCGCCCATGCCCGCGAAGATCGCGGCGAGGAAGGCCGCCGCCTCGGCCGGCCCTGCGTCCTCGCCCCCCACCGCGGCGGCGAGGCGGGGGTATTCCTGCAACCCGATCAGGCGGGCGGAGAGGCGGCCGAGCTCCACCGCCCGCTCCCGCCCCAGCACCGCGGCCAGCTCCCGGATCCCGTTGCGGCAGTATTCGACGGCGTAGTTGCGCCCGGCGCGGGCGAGGCGCTCGGCGCTCCATTGTTCGGCGGGGGGCGAGGGCTGCTGCGCCGGATCGAAGGGGGGCGGACGCTCGCCGGGGGTGAAGCGCAGGCGCTCGTCGTCCGAAAGGTCGCGGTCCTCCTCGACGAAATAGCCGCAGAGGCCGAACTGGCCGCTCATGTCCTCCGACACGCACACGAACCCCAGCCGCGGGTTGCCCAGCGAGACGCCGTTCTGCGCGTACCACCCGCGAAGGAACCCGCGCGAGGCCTCGATGGGGATCCCGCAGATCACGGCGCCGTCGTACATCCAGCGGGGGTGGCGGAAGCGGACCCAGGCCTTGCGGGGGCCTTCCTCCATGTACTCCACCGCCACGCCGCCGACGCCGTTCGACAGCACATGGTAGCGCGCGCAGGCGATGGCGTGGGGCAGCCCGTCGAGCCCCAGCTTGGCGAAGCTGGAGAGGAACTTGTCGTGGTGCTGGCGGCGGAACAGACGGAACATCCACTCGCCCACCGCCGCGGGCCCCTCGCGGGTCGCGACCATCAACTGAAGGCCCAGCAGCCACTGGTGATGCAGGCGCGCCTGCGCCTCGATGGCTGCGAAAGCCGCGCTCGGCTCCATACCCGTCTCCTCCCGTTTTGCGGGCGAGCCTAGCGGCGGGGAGCCGCGGAGGCGAGACGAATTGCTTGCCGGTCGGCAGGTGATCTGCGCGACGTTCCGCGATATGCTCCGCCCCGAACGCCCCGCCCGCAGCGACGAGGATCGGGGCGACGACATGGGAGGAGCGCGATGCGCATCGAGGAGGCCGCCCCCGGCGGCGAGAGCCCGGAGCGGCGCGACGCCGTGGTGGTGGGAACCGGCGTCTGCGGGATCTACCAGCTTCATCGCCTGCGGGAGATGGGGCTGGACGTCGTGGCGCTCGACGCCAACCCGGCGCCCGGCGGCACCTGGTGGATGAACCGCTACCCCGGCGCCCGCTTCGATTCCGAGAGCTACACCTACGGCTTCTCCTTCGCCAGGGAGCTGCTGGAGGAGTGGAACTGGTCCGAGCGCTTCTCCAGCCAGCCGGAGAACCTGCGCTATCTCGACTTCGTGGTCGACCGCCTCGATCTGCGCCGGCTGATGCGCTTCGAGGCCCGCGTCGAGGCCGCCCGCTGGGACGACGCCCGCGGCCTGTGGCGGGTGGAGATCGCCGGCCGGCGGCCCATCGAATGCCGCTGGCTGTTCCTGGGCATCGGCGTGCTGTCGCGCCCCACCATGCCGCGGATCGAGGGGAAGGAGGCGTTCAAGGGCCCGTCCTTCCACACCTACGACTGGCCTCACGAGGGCGTGGACCTGGCCGGCAAGCGGGTGGGGATCATCGGGACCGGCGCCACCGGCATCCAGGTGATCGCCGAGATTGCGGACAAGGTCGGCGCGCTGACCGTCTTCCAGCGCCGCCCCAACTGGTCGGCGCCGCTGAACAACGGCCCGATCTCGGCGGCCGAGATGGCCGACATCAAGACCCGCTACGACGAGATCTTCGCGACCTGCGCCGCCTCTCCGGGCGGGTTCGAGCACATCCCCGAGCGCACCGGCTTCTGGGAGGCCACGCCCGAGGAACGCCGCGCCCTGTGGGATCGCCTCTACGACCAGCCCGGCTTCGGCATCTGGCTGTCGAACTACAAGGAGATCTTCTTCGACGAAAAGGCGAACGCCGAATTCTCCGCCTATATCGCCGAGCGCATCCGCGCCCGCGTGAACGACCCCGAGACGGCCGAAAAGCTGATCCCGAAGGACCACGGCTTCGGCTGGGCGCGCGTCCCCCTCGAGACCCGGTATTTCGAGGCCTACAACCGCCCCAACGTCCGCCTCGTCGACATCTCCGAGACCCCCATCGAGCGGGTGACCGGGACCGGCATCCAGACCGCGGCCGAACACCACGACCTCGACCTGATCGTCTACGCCACCGGCTTCGACGCGGTCACCGGCGCCTTCGACATGCTGGAGGTCGAGGGGCGGGGCGGCGTGAAGCTGGGCGAGAAATGGACCCCCGACCCCTCCACCTGGCTGGGCATGATGAGCCACGGGTTCCCGAACCTCTTCACCCCCTCCGGGCCGCAGAGCAGCTCGGCCTCGGTGAACTACCCCCGGTCGATCGAGATGTGCGTGAACTTCGTCTCGACGCTGATGGAGCAGGCGCTGGCCCGCGGGGTCGAGCGGATCGAGCCGACGCAGGCGGCCGAAGACGCCTGGGTGAAGCATGTGCGCGAGATGTACGACATGCTCCTGCTGCGCAAGTCGCGCAGCTGGTTCACCGGCTACAACTCCAACATCGAGGGCCGCGAGATCGGCAAGGTCCGCCACATCGTCTACAACGGCGGCGCCCCGAAGTATCAGCGCATCCTGGAGCGCACCGCCGCCGAGGGCTTCCGAGACCTGATCTTCGACGGCAAGGCCCCAGCCGAGGCGGAGGTCTCCCCCGCCATCCCCGCCCGCGCCTGACGCCGCCCCGGGGCCTCGCCCCGCCCGTCCCCCGCGCTCGGCGCCGGAGACGGAGCCACCTGCCCAGCCAGGCGCCCCGGGCTCGACCCGGGGCCTCTCCCGCCCCGCCCCCCGGCGCGCGTCGCCAGAGACGGAGCCCCCTTCCCAAACAGGCGCCCCGGGCTCGACCCGGGGCCTCTCCCGCCCCGCCCCCCGGCGCGCGGCGCTGG
>CAXGVP010000012.1:0-17672 GCA_964013055.1 uncultured Albimonas sp. | reverse complement strand
GACGACGGCGGCGACGGCGACCACGGGGGGCGCGCTATCCAGCGCGACGGGGGGCGCGCGCTTCAGCGCAACGGCGCGCGCGCTCGCCGGCGCCCCGTCGGCTCAGCGGTCGCGGCGGCCGGCGTGGGCGTCGTCGTCATAGCCGCCGCGGCCCTCTTCGATCACGCCTGCCGGCCGGTGCGTGGCAGCGTCGTCGGCCGACGGCGGGCGCGCGTGATCGGCGCCCGACGCGTGCAGCGTGTCGGCGCCATGGGCGGGGACCAGCACCTCGCGCCGCACCACCTCGCCCGAGACGGGGTCGACGTGCAGCTCGCGGTCGCGGGCCATCCACTCGGGGCGGGGCACCTCGCCGGTCTTCGACAGCAGGATGGCGATGGGGCGGGTGGTCTCGAACTTCGAGAAGATCATCACCAGGACCACCATGATCGGCACGGCGAGGAACATCCCCGTCGCCCCCCAGATCGCTCCCCAGGCGACCAGCGACAGCAGGATCACGAAGGTCGAGAGGTTCATCTGGTCGCCCATCAGGCGCGGCACGATCACGTTGCCGGCGATGAACTGGATCACCCCCAGCGCGGTCGCCATCAGCAGCACGGTGCCCGGGTCGCCGGTGATCAGGATGGCGAAGGCGGTGGGCACCGCCACGCCCAGCAGCGAGCCGATGGTGGGAATGTAGTTCAGCGCGAAGGCCACGAAGCCCCACAGCGCCGCGCCTTTGATCTCCAGCGCCCAGCAGGTCGCCGCGGTGCCCACCCCGACGCCGGCGCTGACCAGGGTCATCAGCCACAGGTAGCGGCCGGTCTCGTGCCCGATCTCGTCCATGATCGCGCGCAGGCGGGCGAGGTTGGTGGCGTCATGCACCAGGTTGCGCAGCTTGGCCTGGAAGAAGCGGTCGTCGGTCAGCAGGAAGATCGTGTAGAGGAAGATCAGCGAGGCGTCCGAGACCGCCGAGCGCGCCATCTCCAGCATCGCGGTCAGCCCGCCTTCGCCGGCGAAGCGCTCGAACAGCGCCTCCTTGGTGAGGTGGTCGCTCAGCCCCTGGCCGTTGAGCCAGTACCACACCCGCAGGAACAGCGGATTGCCGTAGAGCGTGAGGTCGTCGGCGAGGCCGGAGAGGGAATAGACCACCCCCTGCACCGCGGCGACCAGCGCGCCGAACAGGATGATCACCGCCGCCACCCTCACCGCGCCGCGGCGGAAGCGGCCGATGAAGCGGTTGCGCATCATCGCCGTGGTCAGCCCGTTGACCAGGAACCAGGCGAGGATCGCCAGCGCCACGGGGACCGCGTACTCGCTGGTCGCCCCCAGCGTCCAGATGGCGAGCACGGTGAAGCCCAGCACGAAGAACGGGCCGGCGGCGAGGGTCTGACCTAGGCGGTACATGGCGGTATGGGCGTCTCGGTCGGCGCCGCGCGGCTGCGGCGAGGGGCGGGCGAGGCGGGGCGCGCCGGAGCGCGTCGTCTGGGGGTCGGCCCGGCCTCCCGACGGGCGGGGGGCCGACGAGCCGGCGGGGCCGGGATCGCGCACGGCGCGCATCTGCGCAGGACGCTCGGCGCCTGGCGTGAGGGGCCGGGCGCTCGGGGCCTGGCGTCCGGGACCTCGCGTCACGTCCGGGGCGCCGGGCAGGCGGCCGCGGAGGGATCGCCTGCGCCCGCGCGTCGGGCCGGGGATCGGCGCGAGGCCGGTCGCGCGACGCGGGCCGGGGCCCGGCGGTCAGCCGGCCGGCGCGTCCTTGCCCCCGGCGGCGGGCGCGTCGTCGCAGAAGATGTCGTGAAGCACATGCAGCAGGCGGGCCGCGCGGTCGTCGGCGATGCGATAGAAGATGATCTTCCCCTCGCGCCGGTTGTCGACCAGCCCCTCGAGGCGCAGGCGCGCGAGCTGCTGGGAGACGGCGGACTGGCGGGCGGACAGCAGCCGCTCGAGCTCGGTCACCGATTTCTCGCCCTCGATCAGGGCGCAGAGGATGCGCAGACGACCCTCATGGGCCAGCGCCTTGAGGAAAGCGGTGGCCTCGTCGGCGCGGGCTTCCATGCCCTGGAGGTCTGCGGCGTGGCCCTCGTCGGGGCGATTGTCGAGCGCGGTCGTCATGGTCACTCGCTGTCTCCGCCCGGCCGGCGTCTCCGGCGTCAGGCGGTGGGCAATCTAATCGATCCGCCGCGAGATGAACAGGGGATGCCGCGACGCATCGTCGAATTCGAGTTATGGCGAGCGATCAGGGCGCAAACAGGGCGCCCACGCGGCGTCGCGGCGGAGATTGCGCGCGCAGGCCCGATCGCGCGGCGTTCCCCTACGGCAGTCCGCGCCAGGGCCCTGGCGGAAGCCGCGCCGGGGGCCTTTGCGGCAGCCCGCGCCGGGGCCGGACCCCGGATATTCCGGAGCGGGAATATATTCGACTTGCAGCATCCAAATGCCGCGGTTTATTGGGGAGACGCGGCGCGCCCGCTTGTGGCACAGGTGTCGCCCCGATGACGATCGCTGAACGTACGCGCGCGGATCGGGTCGGACGACCGGCGTCGCCTCGGCGGCCCTTCGCCCCGACCTCTCGCGCAACGGAGGACCGGCGGATGGACTACGAGGCCTTTTTCCGCGGCGAGCTGGACGACCTTCGCGCGGAAGGCAACTACCGCGTCTTCGCGAACCTGGAGCGGCATGTGGGCGAGTTCCCGCGCGCCACGCGCCGGCGCGGAGACGAGACCACCAACGACGACCGCCACGAGGTGACGGTCTGGTGCTCGAACGACTACCTCGGCATGGGCCAGGACCCGGCGGTGCGCGCGGCGATGGTCGAGGCGATCGAGACCTGCGGCGCAGGCGCCGGCGGCACCCGCAACATCTCGGGCACCAACGTGCATCACGTCGAGCTGGAGCGCGAGCTCGCCGACCTGCACGGCAAGGAAGGCGCGCTGATCTTCACCTCGGGCTACGTCTCGAACTGGGCGACGCTGGGCACGCTGGGCGCGCGGCTTCCGGGCTGCGTGATCGTGTCGGATGCGCTCAACCATGCCTCGATGATCGAGGGCATGCGCCATTCGAAGGCCGAGCGGAAGATCTGGAAGCACAACGACGTCGAGGACCTGGCCCGCAAGCTCTCCGAGATCGAGCCGGGCCGCCCCAAGGTCGTGGCCTTCGAAAGCGTCTATTCGATGGACGGCGACATCGCCCCGATCCGGGAGATCTGCGACGTCGCCGACCAGTACGGCGCGATGACCTATCTCGACGAGGTTCACGCGGTGGGGCTCTACGGGCCCCGCGGCGGCGGCGTCGCCGAGCGGGAAGGCCTGATGGACCGGATCACCATCATCGAGGGGACGCTGGGCAAGGCGTTCGGGGTGATGGGGGGCTATATCGCGGGCTCGGCGGCGATGTGCGACTGGGTGCGCAGCTTCGCCTCGGGGTTCATCTTCACCACCGCGCTGCCGCCGGCGGTGGCGGCGGGGGCCTGCGCCTCGATCCGGCGCCTGAAGGCCTCGGACGCCGAGCGGCTGGCCCAGCGGCGCAACGTGGCGCTGCTGCGGGCGAGATTGGACCAATTGGGCATACCGCATCTTCCCAACCCGTCGCACATTGTGCCGGTGATGGTGAAGGACCCGGTGAAGTGCAAGATGCTGTCGGACATCCTGCTGGACGACTACGGCATCTACGTGCAGCCGATCAATTATCCGACCGTGCCGAAGGGGACCGAGCGGCTGCGCTTCACGCCCTCGCCCCTGCACACGGAGACGGAGATCGAGAAGCTGGCCCAGGCGCTGCACGCGCTGTGGAGCCAGTGCGCGCTGGCCCGCGCGGCCGCCTGAGGGCGCGCGGCGCCCGGTTTCGCGGGCGCGGGTCGATCCGGATCGCAGCCGGCGTCGCAGGGCGTCGGGAAGGAACCACGGGATGCGGCGCGCCGGTCCGGGCCGGGAGAGCCGGCCCGCGACGGGCGGGCCGATGCGCGGAGGCGCGAGGCGCGCCGCCGCGGGACAGCCAGGGAGCATGCACATGAAACAGGTCGCGAAGCTCGCAGCCATCGGGACGGCGTTCGGGATCATGGGTCTGGGCGCGGCGGCGCCGGCCGCGGCCGCGGACGCGGCGGCGGGCGAGAAGCTCTTCGCCCGCTGCAAGGCCTGCCACGAGATCTCGAACGGCGACGAGGTGATCCAGCGCGGCGGCAAGACCGGCCCGAACCTCTACGGCGTCATCGGGCGCACCGCGGGGAGCGTCGACGGTTTCCGCTATGGCGCGGACCTGGTGGCGGCGGGCGAGAAGGGCCTGGCCTGGAGCGAGGCGGAGATCGCCGAGTATGTCGCGGATCCGCGGGCGTTCCTGCAGGCCTACCTGGACGACGCCTCGGCGAAGTCCTCGATGACCTTCAAGCTGCGCAAGGGCGGCGAGGACGTGGCGGCCTACCTGGCGTCCGTTTCGCCGTAACCCCGGGCGCGGGGGCGTATCGGACCTCGTCGCCCTGCGGGCGACGTCGGCCCGCCCGCCCCCGGCTGGCGCCGGGATCCCCCTGTCCGCCCGGCGGCGCGGTCCCGCGCCGACCGGGCGGTCGTGCTTGGGGCGCGGGAGGGGGGGCGGCATCGGCCGGTCCGCCCAAGCCCGCCCGCAGGGCGCCTGCGGGCCGGGGAGGCGCTTCGGGCGCGGCCTCAGGGCGTGTCGCGCCGCCAGGTCCGGGCGTCGAGGTCCCAGCGCCAGCCGGCCTCGGTCATCGCGTCGGAGAGGGCGAAGATCGGGGCGATGGTCGTGCCGGGGCCGGGGCGGCAGGTCAGGGAGGCGAGCAGGGTCTCGCCCTTCAGGACCGTGACGCCGGCTTCGAGGGGGGCGTCCTCGGTCAGGCGATCGATGGAATGCCAGACCTCGTAGCGATAGTCCCCGCTGCGGAAGGCGACCGCCTCCCACAGGCTGCGGCCGACGCCCGTCCAGGGCATGACGGTTCCGGCGGAGAGCGGCGCGCGCAGGGTCAGCTCCGGGGCGCCGGGCGGGCCGTAGGCGTAGCTGAAGGCGGGGGGATCGGAGGGCTCGAGGCAGACCTCGAGCCGCCGCTCTCCGATGGGGCAGGAGACGATCGTCTGGCTGGCACAGGCCGCCATGGCGGCGGGCGGGGCGAGGAGCGCCAGCGCCAGAAGGGCGGCGCGGCTCATGCCAGGCCCGGTTCGTCGAGCAGGGTGCGGCCCTGGGCGTCCTCGAGCTCGATCACCCACAGGTCCGGGTCGAAGCCGCGCTGGCGGGCGATGGCGGCGTCCACCTCCCGCTCGGGGCCCTGCGCCAGGACCATCCACTGGCGGCCCTCCATCGTGGCGCGGCGCTCGTAGGCGGTGGCGGCGCCGTCGAGGGTCGCGACCTTCACCAGCACCGCGCCGGCGGTGTCGTCGCCCCGGGCGGTGATGTAGCAGGGGATCATCGCCATCTCGAGGCGACGGCGGTAGGCCTGCACCCAGAAGCCGGAGGCGAGGCGCGGCTCCATGAGGCTCAGCGCCCCTTCCGGCCGTCGAAGTCGAGGCCCATCTGGTCGTAGCGCTCGCGCTCGTTCTCCCACTCGGGGCGCACCTTCACCTCGAGGAACAGGTGCACGTCGCGGTCGAGGAAGGCGCGCAGGTCGGCGCGCGCGGCGGAGCCCACGGCCTTGATCGTCTCGCCCTTCTTGCCCAGCACGATGCCCCGGTGCCCCTCGCGGCCCACGTAGATGATCTGGCGGATCACGGTGGAGCCGTCCTTGCGGTCCTCCCAGGCCTCGGTCTCGACGGTGAGCTGGTAGGGCAGCTCCTGGTGGAGGCGCTGGGTCAGCTTCTCGCGGGTGAACTCGGCGGCGATGACGCGCATCGGCAGGTCGGCGATCTGGTCCTCGGGGTAGTGCCAGGGGCCGACGGGCACCTGCTCGCCCAGCCAGCGCTTGAGGTCGGCGCAGCCCTGGCCCTTCTCGGCCGAGATCATGAAGGTGCGCGCGAAGTCGCGCCGCTCGTTGAGCGCCTGGGCCAGCGTCAGCAGCGCCTCGGGCCGCACCCGGTCGATCTTGTTGATCAGCAGCGCGACGGGGGCCTTGCGCACCCGCTCGTCGAGGGCCTTGAGGATCTCCTCGACCCCCTCGGTGATGCCGCGGTGGGCCTCGACCAGCAGGCAGATCACGTCGGCGTCGTCGGCGCCGGTCCAGGCGGCGGCGACCATGGCGCGGTCGAGCCGGCGGCGGGGGCGGAACAGGCCGGGCGTGTCGACGAAGACGATCTGGCTCGCGCCCTCCAGCGCCACGCCGCGGATCCGGGTGCGGGTGGTCTGCACCTTGTGGGTCACGATCGAGACCTTGGCCCCGACCATCCGGTTGAGCAGCGTCGACTTGCCGGCGTTGGGCTCGCCGATCAGGGCCACGAAGCCGCAGCGGGTCGGGCCCTGGGGGAGGGCCTCGGCCGCGTCCTGCGCGCCGGTCTTCTCGCCAGTCTCTTCGGGGGGGAGGGCGTCGGGCTCGTCGCCGTCGGGGGTCTCTGTCTCGGGGGTCATTCTCGGGATTCCAGAAGGGCGAGCAGGGCCTTGGCGGCTTCCTGCTGGGCGGCGCGCTTGGAGGAGGCGGCGCCCTCGGCCTCGGCGCCGTCGGCCATCCGGGCCGCGATGGTGAACAGGGGCGCGTGGTCGGGGCCGGAGCGGCCGCGTTCCACGTAGGCGGGGGGCGCGAGGCCGCGGGCCTGGGCCCACTCCTGCCCCGCGGTCTTGGCGTCGGCGGTGGTGCGCTCGGCCTTCGCGATCCGCTCGCCCCAGGCGGCGAGGATCGCGGCGCGGGCGTCGGCCATGCCGTTGTCGAGGTAGATGGCCGCGATCAGCGCCTCCATCGCGTCGCCCAGCACGGCAGGGCGGCGGCGGCCGCCGGCCAGCGTCTCGGAGCGGCCGAGACGGAGCATGGCGCCGATGTTGAGCGTCTCGGCGACCTCGGCGCAGGTTTCCTTGCGCACCAGCGCGTTGAAGCGCGGGGCGAGGCGGCCCTCGGGGGCGTCGGGGAAGGCCTCGAACACGGCCTCGGCGATGACCAGGCCCAGGACGCGGTCGCCCAGGAACTCCAGCCGCTGGTTGTCGGGGCGCGCGGAGGAGGAGGCGGACGGGTGGGTCAGCGCCTCCTCCAGGGTCACGGAGGCGTGCACCGTGACGCCGAGGCGCGCGGACAGGTCCGCGGCGTGGCGGGTCAGGTCGCGACGGCTCACGATCCCGCCCCCGGCGCGGCGGCGATCAGTCGATCGAGACGAAGAAACGGTCGGCGCGCCAGTTCCAGACCTCCCAGAATTCGCCGCCGAAGCTGAGCGCGATCAGGTCGGCGCGGCCCACCAGGTTCTCGAACGGGACCATGCCCACCGACTGGCGGCTGTCGTTGGAGTTGTCGCGGTTGTCGCCCATGAAGAAGTAGTGGCCCTCGGGCACGTTGAACTCGCGGGTGTTGTCCGTCAACGGCGAGGCGTTGTCGTCGGCGTTCAGCACGATGTGCTCGCGGCCGTTGGGGAGCGTCTCGATGAAGCGCTCCTTGAGGCACATCACCTCGCCGTCGATGCGGGGGTATTCCTTGCACTGCAGGGAATGGCCGCGCACGACCGGCTCGAGGAACTCGCCGTCGGGGCGCTGGGGGGCGGCCTCTCCGTTGATGTAGAGGATGCCCTCGCGGATCTGGATGGCGTCGCCGGGCAGGCCGATCAGGCGCTTGACGTAGTCCTCGTTCGAGCGGGGGTGCTTGAAGACGATGACGTCGCCGCGCTCGGGCTCCGAGGCGAGGATGCGGCCGGAGAACGGGGCGAGCCCGAAGGGGAAGGAATGCGCCGAGTAGCCGTAGGCGTACTTGGAGACGAACAGGAAGTCCCCGATCAGCAGCGTCGACTTCATCGAGCCCGAGGGGATCCAGAACGGCTGGAACAGCAGCGACCGGAACACGCCCGCGATCAGCAGCGCGTAGACGACGGTCTTCACGAGTTCCCAGAGCCCGTCCTTCTTCTGCGCCTTCGCCATGCGCTTGGTCCTGCCCGCCATGCTGTTCGATGTCCGTCCGGTGTCGCGGCCCGTCCTTGGGACCGGAGAGGGCCTGACCGGGCGGGGCGCGCCGTTGTCGCCGTGGGATGGGGCCAAGTCAAGGCGACGAAAGGGAGGCGTGGGGGAAGCAGGCGCCCTGCGGGCGGGCTTTGACCTGGGACGGCAGTTGTCGCGGGATTGGGGAGGGCTGGGGGCTTGGCGAGGGGGGCGGACGCTCCTGACTCACCCGAGACCAAGGGGCGCGCCTGGTGGTGGGCGTTGCGCCGGCGCCTGGGGCGGGCGGTGTCGCGGGAGGGCGTCGGGTCGGGGCCGAGGCGATCCTGGGGCCGGCTGAGTCCGGGGAGGCGCCGCGCGGGGTCAGCCGCGGGTGGGGTAGGCGGGCTGGGGGTGGTCGGCGGGCAGCGCCTCGATCACCACGAAGGCCTGGGCGTAGGGCATGTCGTCGGTCATGGTGACGTGGATGCGGCCCTCCCAGCCCGCAGGCACGAGGGACAGGAAGCGCTGTTTCGCGCCGCCGGCGAGGACCATGGTCGGCTGGCCGCTGGGCAGGTTCGCCACCCCCATCTCCCGCCAGGCGACGCCCATCCGCAGCCCGGTGCCCAGCGCCTTGGAACAGGCCTCCTTCGCGGCCCAGCGCTTGGCGTAGGAGGCGGCGCGCTCCTTGCGGCGTTCGGAGCGGGCCTGCGCGATCTCGGTGAAGACGCGCTGCACGAAGCGGTCGCCGAAGCGGTCGAGCGTCTTCTGGATGCGGCGGATGTCGGCGAGGTCGGATCCGAGGCCGATGATCATCGCGGGAACTCCGGGCTGGGGGCGGGGGCGTGCGGGGGCGACCCGGACGCGGGCAGGGCCGGCGCGGCGGCGGCCGGGGTCACCGCGCGAGGCTGCCGGTCAGCAGGGCGAGGCCGGCGGCGGCGAAGAGCGCGGCGAAGGCGCCCTCGAGCCAGCGGCGCAGGCGGGTGTAGACGGCCATGGCCCGGCGGATGGAGAAGACCAGCGCGAAGCCCGGGAACAGGATCGCGCCGCACAGGCCGGTGGTCGCGGCCACTTCGGCCAGCGCCAGCGGCGGCGCCTGGGGGTCGACGACCAGCGCGAAGAGCGAGCCGAAGAACAGGATCGCCTTGGGGTTGGCGAGGTGCATCAGCAGGCCCCTGCGCCAGGCGCGGCCAAGGTCTCGGGCGTCGACGGGGCGGGCGGCGGGCGGCTCGGCCCGGGCGGCGCGGCGGGCGGAGAGCCAGGCGAGGCGCAGCAGGTAGGCCGCGCCGGCGTAGCGCACCGCCTCGAGCATCCAGGCGTTGGCGAGCATCACCGCCGACATGCCCAGCGCCGCCGCCACGCACCAGGCGAGCGAGCCGCACCACACCCCCGCCGAGAGCGCCAGCGCCGGCCGCCGCCCCGAGGCCATGGCGGTGGCGCTGATCGCCATCACCGAGGGCCCCGGCGAGAGCACGGTGGCCGAGTAGATCGCGGCGATCATCAGCAGTTCGGACGGCATCAGCAGGTCGGAGGGGGACATGGTCGCGCTCGGCGGCGCCGGCGAGGCCGGCCGGGGGGGAAACGGCAGGGTGGCAGGCGCGACGAAGCGGAGCAAGAGGCCGCCGAGGCCCCATGCCCGCCGCGGCCCCGGCTTGCGCGCGCGAGGATGCCGCGGCCCCGGCCTCGCGCGCGAGGATCTCGCCGCGTCGCCCCGGCCCCCCGGATCGGCCCCGGGCCCGCCCTGGTCAGGGCGCTGCCGCGGGAGGCGCGCGGTCGCCGCCTCCTTCGCGGCCTGCTGGCGCGCTTCGCGCGGCCACGGCCACGGCGCCGACGACGACGACGACGAGACGCGCGTGCCGGGCTCTGCGGGTGGGTCGCAATGTGCGCGGGCTGCCGACTGCGCAGGGCGGCAGGGCTTGCCGGCCCGCCGGGGGGCGCTGGGGGTCGGGTCGGGCGACCCGGGAGCGGGGAGCGGTGGGCCGAACGCCTGCGTCACGAGGCCAGGGCCAGGGGGCAGAAGGGGGCGGGCCGTGTGGCGCGCCGACGTCAGCTTCACCGGGGGGCGTATCGGACCTCGCCGCCCTTCGGGCGCCGTCGGCCCGCCCGCCCCCGGCTGCGCCGGGATCCCCCGTCCGCCCGGCGCGGGCGGCTCGAGGAACCGGGGCCGCGGCGACGGGGGCGGACGGGGGGGGGGGCGGACGGGAGGGGGGCGCGCGCGAAGGCTCAGACCATCGGCGCGTCGGTCATCCGGTGGAGGCGGGTCACCACGTCGCGCTCGAGGTGCAGGGCGGCGGCGAGGTCGCGGAACCAGGCGCGCTCGGCCTCGGTGTCGATGTCCACCGCGAGCAGCGCGCCGAGGTAGATCTCGACCGCCGCCTCGGGGCGGGAGACGCCGTGCGCGATCTCTTGGAGGTCGACGGGACGGCGCACGGCCTCGCGCACCGCCTCGCGCTCGGCAGGCGTCGCCTCGCCGTCGGTCATCTGGGCCAGGATCGCGTCGAGTTCCTGCTCGTCGACATGGCCGTCGACCTGGGCGGCGCCGATCATCGCCTGGAGGACCCGCTTCTCGGTCCTGGGGTCGGTGAGGGCCGCGAGCTCCTCGGGCGCGGGCTCGGCGGAGATCTTCGGGTCGCCCGGGGCGGCGCCGGCCTGGTGCTCGCGCCAGGCCTTCAGGGCCACCGTGCCCAGCACCGCCATCGCGCCGCCCTTGGCCGCGCCCTTCAGGCCGCCGCCCAGCAGGCCGCCGGCAAGCGCGCCGAGGCCGCCGATCTTCGCGCCGCTCATGCCGCCGACCTGCTCGGTGGTCAGGAAGGTGCGGGCGAGGTCCATCAGGCCGCCGCCTGACCCGGCGCTCCCCTGCGAGGCCGACCCGCCGAGCAGCGATTGCAGGATCCGGTCGGCCCCGCCGCCGGCCTCGGCCCGTCCCGCGCCGGTGCGCAGGCGATCGTGGGTCTGCCCCGAGAGGCCCTTCTGCAGCAGGCCGCCGATGATGTTGCCGAAGCTCATGCCGTTCCTTTCCGAGACCGCGTGCGGGGGCGAGGCGCTGCGTCCCCGCGCCCTCTAGGTAGGGAGGCGCGGCGGGGTTCCAAGCGCGCCCCGGGCGGCGGCGGCACGCGGACGCGCAGATTTGAAGGGGAAGGCGCGGGACCGAGCGGGGCGCCTTCCGACGAAGAATTGGCGATGCGCGGGGGAAGGCCCGGCGACAGGGGCCGCCCGGCCGGTCCGGGACGACGGCCGCCGGACAGGATCGGACGCGGGGAGCGGATGGCCATGGCGCAGGGCCGGCGGGGCACGGGCGAGGCCGGGGGGCGCCGCTCGGCCGCTTGAAGCGGCCCCGCGCACGTTGCGCGGCGGAGGCCCCGGGGCAGGCCCGGCGCGCGCCCTGGAGGAGCAGCCGGGACGGATGCGCCGAGTGTCGCCCGTGTCCATCGTGGGCAGGGTCCGCGGCAGGCGTTCCGGCGCGCGCGAAAGCGCACCGGAAGGGAGGGGGTCAGCCGGCGGCGGCGTCCTCGGCGGAGGCCTCTTCCTCGGCGGCGCGGTCGGCGTGGCCGATCAGGGCCATGTCGTAGGGCGTCGTCTGGTAGATCTGGTTGAGCCAGTTGCCGTAGAGCAGGTGCGCGTGGCTGCGCCAGCGGTCCAGCACCGGCTTGGTGGGGTCGTCGCCGGGGAAGTAGTTCCGCGGCATCTGGATCGGCCCGCCGGCGGCGACGTCGCGGTCATACTCGGCGCGCAGCGTGTCGCGGTCGTATTCGAGGTGGTTGAACATGTAGAGCGCCCGCCGCCCCGGATCGTCCACCAGGCAGGCGCCGACCTCGTCCGAGGCGATCAGGGTCTTGAGGCCCACGTCGGCGGGAAAATCGCTCTCGCGCGTCTCGGTCCAGCGGGAGACGGGCACCGAGAAGTCGTCGGAGAAGCCGCGCAGGTAGGGCGAGGCGGGCTCCAGCACCCGGTGGCGATAGATGCCGAAGGCCTTGTCCGACAGGTCGCGCTTGGGCACGCCGCGGTAGTGGGCCAGCATCGCCTGGCCGCCCCAGCACACGCCCAGCGAGGCGTGCACGTTCGACTGCGCCCAGTCGAAGATCCGGCACAGCTCGTCCCAGTAGGTGACCTGCTCGAAGGGCAGGCGCTCCACGGGCGCGCCGGTGACGATCAGGCCGTCGAAGCGGCGGCCCGAGGCCTCGATCTCGGCGAAGGGGGCGTAGAACGCCTCCAGGTGCTCGGGGGAGGTGTTGCGGCTGGCGTGCTCGGTCATGCGGATCAGCGTCAGCTCGATCTGCAGGGGCGTCGCGCCGATCAGGCGCGCGAACTGGGTCTCGGTCTGCACCTTGGTCGGCATAAGGTTCACGAGGCCGATGTGCAGCGGGCGGATGTCCTGCCGGACGGCGGCGTCGTCCGACATGACCATCACGCCTTCCCGGTCGAGAACCTCGATCGCGGGGAGGCCGGCGGGGATCTTGATGGGCATGGCGGAACCTTACGGCGGAAACCTGGGCGATAGGGCGACGCGGGCCGCGGCAGGGCGCCGCGGGGGGAGGGCGCGGCAGGCCGCCGCGGGGGCCGGTTACATAGTCGAGGCGGCGCGCCTGTCCAAGGCGGCGGCGATCAGCGCGGTGAACTCGGCCTCGGTCTGCACGGCGGCGACCTCGTCGGCCTCGACCGTCAGGCCCCAGCGGTCGGCGATCGCCTGGTAGCGGGGGCGGCGGCCCTCGATCAGGCGCGCGAAGCCCCAGCGGATGAAGGCGTCGGGGTCGACCCGGTCGGGGGCGCAGCCGATCTCCTCGAGGTAGGCGGCCCAGAACTCGGCCAGCTGGTCGTCGCGGTAGTACATCGGCTTGGGCGCCCGGTCGAAGCGCGCGATCAGCGAGGCGACATGCTCGTCCCCGCCGCGGATGTAGACCGGCAGCATCGCGCGGCTCAGCGCCGACATCACCGGATCGCGGGGGCTGTCGGGGTCCACCACCTCGCAGATCGAGCCGGAGGTGTCGCAGACGAAATGCGGATAGCCGTAGAGCTCGCGCGCCCGTTCCCCGAAGCCGCGGGCGTCGAGCATCGAGGCGATCTCCGCCTCGCGGTGCAGGCGCTGGCGGCGGACGTATTCGTCGAACTCCATGCCGCCGCGCTCGGGGTCGCCGGGCTTGCCCAGCCAGGTCGAGAGCGGGGTGAGGTTGTGGAACGACAGCTTCGAGCGGATCGAGAGGCTGTCCGAGCGCAGCAGCTCGCGCAGCTTGGGCGACTTCATCGCCTCGCGCTTGAACTCGTCGGTGATGCGCTCGCCGAGGTAGCGCGTGCCGATGCGGTAGTCGACGGAGTAGTGGAACCACTCCCCCTCCTCGCGCAGGATCGAGGAGAGCCGGGTCTTGCCGACCCCCGACATGCCGATCAGCGCGACCGAGCGCTGCGGGGCCGAGAGCCAGGCGTCGGGTGTGTCGTAGAGCATCCGTGAGGTCCCTGCCGCGCCGCTGCGGGCGCCTGTCGTTCCCCCTGCGGTTAGCGGATGCGGCGGGCGATGAAAAGGGCGCGGCCCGGCTGCATCGCCGGGGCGGGAAGCGGCCGCGGGGGGCGGGGCGTGATTTGACTTCGCGGGCCCGTCCGCCCATGGGAGGGATCGGGGAAATGCCGCCGGTGGGGAGCCGAAGATCATGGGCAAGGGCAGAACCGTTCTGACGGTGACCGACGATGGCCGCGCGCTGGGCTCGCCGACGCTGTCGCTGATCGTGGCGCTGGCCGCGGGCGGGGTCGAGAGCACGAAGGTCACGCCGCAGGGCGACGGCACAGGGCTGCTGGTGCTCTACACCGACCGGCTGCGCATGGACGTGCGGGTGAAGCTGAAGCCGAACGGCGAGCCGGGCGACATCGTCGACATGGCCCTGCGCGACCGCTTCGCCGTCAAGACCTTCGCGATCATGGAGAACGTGCAGGCCGACTACACCGCCCTCTACAAGGCGATGAAGCGGCTGGAATACGTGCTCGACGGGCGCGAGCCGACGGTCGAGGACGCCCTGCGGGTGGTCCGCCTGCTCGAGCTGCCGATGAACGTCGACGGGACCGACGGCTACGACATCATGGTCACCGGCGCGGGCGGCGGCGTGCTGAAGGCCGGCGGCGGCGACGACGACATCTTCTTCACCGGCCCCGGCCGGATCGAGGGCGGGTCGGGGACCGACACGCTCGACCTCAAGTTCTTCCGCGCGCTGTTCGGCCGGAAGGCCGACGCGGTCATCGACCTCAAGAAGGGCGTGATGGTCCTGCCCGGCGGGGAGAAGACGCGCCTCGCCTCGATCGAGCGGGTCGAGGGCGAGGGCGAGCGCGACGTGATTCGCGGCTCCGGCGGCTCCGAGACCTTCACCGGCGGCGGCGGCCGGGACCTGCTGGTCGGCCGCGGCGGCCCCGACGCGCTGTTCGGCGAGGGCGGCGCGGACCGGATCCTGGGCGGCGGCGGCGCGGACCTGCTGGTCGGCGGCGGCGGGAACGACCTGATCAAGGGCGGCGCGGGGTCCGACGTGCTCGACGGCCAGTCGGGCGCCGACGAACTGCACGGCGGCGGCGGCGGCGACCAGCTGGCCGGCGGCGACGGCCGCGACAAGCTCTATGGCGACGGCGGGGCGGACACGCTCGACGGCGGCGAGGGCGCCGACCGGATGGAGGGCGGCAAGGGCGACGACCTGCTGCTGGGCGGCGAGGGCGACGACCGGATGTGGGGCGACGCCGGCGCCGACGGGCTGGCGGGCGGCGCCGGCGACGACCGGCTCAACGGCGGCGCCGAGGGCGACACGCTCAACGGCGGCGAGGGCGCCGACCTGCTCAAGGGCGGCGCGGGCGACGACACGCTGATCGGGTCCGAGGGCGACGACCGCCTGTTCGGCGGCAGCGAGGACGACCTGCTCGACGGCGGGGCCGGCGACGACCTGCTGTCGGGCGACGGCGGCGACGACGACCTGAGCGGCGGCGACGGCGCGGACGAGCTGCGCGGCGGCGACGGCGACGACCTGCTGGACGGCGGCGTGGGGGCGGACGAGCTCTCGGGCGGCCGGGGCGCGGACTTCCTGGCGGGCGGCGCGGACGACGACCTGCTCTCGGGCGGCGGCGGGGCCGACACCGCGGTCGGCGGCGCCGGCGCGGACGAGCTGCGCGGCGGCGGCGGCGACGACATCCTGTGGGGCGACGACCCCGACCCGGCCGTGCCCGGCGGCGACGACCTGATCTTCGGCGGCGACGGCGCCGACCGGATCCGGGGCGGCGCCGGGGCCGACGTGATCCACGGCGACGCGGGCGACGACGAGATCGCGGCCGGCACGGGCGACGACGTGGTCAACGGCGGCGACGGCGACGACACGATCGCGGGCGACGCCGGGGACGACACGCTCGACGGCGGCCTGGGCGACGACACCCTGGCCGGCGGCGACGGCGACGACGTGCTGATCGGCGGCGCGGGCGAGGACGTGCTGGCGGGCGACGGCGGCTCGCTCGCGGGCGCCGACGAGTTCCGCCTCGACGCCGCGGGCGACGGCGTCGACCGGGTGCTCGACTTCCACGCCGGCGAGGACGCCTGGGGCGTCGCGGGCCTGGCGCTCGCCGACCTGGCGTTCGTGGAGGTCGAGGACGGTTTCGCCGTCGAGCGCTCCTCCGACGGCGCCCGGCTTGCGATCTTCGAGGCCAACGCCCAGCTGGCCGGGATCGAGGACCTCGAGGACGGCTTCATCCTGCTGTGACCCCGGCGCCTGCGGGGGGCTCCGACCCTCCCCGCAGGCCCATATCCCGACGCCGCGCCCTGTCTTCCGACCTGGAACGACTGGCAGCGGATTGTCCTGTTTGTCTTCCGCTCGCAATCTTTGGCAGAGCGCGTTGCACCCTCCGCGCCCGGTGGGAATAGAGATCCCGACCGTCCCCGTCCCGGGCGACGACCGGAGCCTCGCCCGATGCGCCTTCGCCCGCCCGCAGCCGCCCTCGCCCGGCCCTCCGCCGCGCCGACCCGCGGCGGCCCGGCCGGGCGCTGCGTCGCCTGCCGGCCGGCGGCGACGGCGTGCCGGGGGACGGCGGAGGGCCGCGACGCCCGCGGCCGACGACGATTTGCGACAGGATTGGAGATCTCGGATGATCCCGACACGACCCCTCGCGCTCGCCCTGGCCGGGGCGGCGGCGCTGACGCTCGCCTCGCCCGCGGCGGCGCTGACCCTCGATCTCGAGTTCGAGGCGACCCTGGTCGGCGCCTTCGGCGACATGGTCCCGCCCCTGGCCATGGGCGACCGCTTCCACCTGAGCATCACGCTGGAGGACCGCAGCGCCTCGCCGGTGGACTGGGATGGCGCGGCGCTGCACCCGGTCTCGCGCATCGAGGCGTTCGTGGGCCTGCCCGGGGCGATCGAGCTGACGCCGCTGCTCGCCGATCCGCTGGGCTGGGGGCTGGAGGCGGACCGTGACATCGGCTCGGGGCCGCGCGACACGTTCTTCATCTTCGGCGGGCTGGCGGGCGGCGATCTGGAGAACGCCCACGCTCCCGCGCCGCCGGAGGCCGCGGGGCTGACCGGGACCGCGTTCATGCTCGGGCTCGAGGGGATCGGCGTCTCCGGCCAGTTCGACGGCGACGGGCCGGAGCAGGCGCTGAAGCTCGACGAGATGACGACCACCGTCACCCTGCAGTTCTACACCTTCATCTCGGTCGAGCAGTCGGGCGGGCCGGCCTGGGTCGTCGCGCCGGAGGGGGCCTACATGGTGCAGGGCGAGCTGCGCGAGGCCAGCGCGTCCGCCGTGCCGGTCCCCGCGGCGGGCCTGCTGCTGCCCGCGGCGCTCGGCGGGCTGGCGCTGGTCCGTCGGCGGCGGGGCTGAGGGCCGGGGCCTTCCCGCATCGGGCCCGCCGGAATGAAGAACGCCCGGCCGATGCGGCCGGGCGTTCGTCGTTTCGGGATCTCGGGATCTCGGGATCCCGAGGGTCTCGCCGGGGCGAGGGTCGGGCCCCGCGGGGCCCGGCGCCTCACTTCTTCACGGCGTCGACGGACTTCTGCAGGATCGACTCGGCCTCGGCCTTGTCGCCCCAGCCGATGACCTTCACCCACTTGCCGGCCTCGAGGTCCTTGTAGTGCTCGAAGAAGTGCTTGATGCGCTCACGGGTCTTGGGGGCGATGTCCTCGAGGTCCTGGATGTGGGCCTGGAACGGGTCGACCTTCTCGACGGGCACGGCGATCAGCTTGTCGTCCATGCCGCCGTCGTCTTCCATCTTCAGCACGCCCACCGGGCGGCAGCGGATCACGACGCCCGGGGCCAGGTCGAAGTCGCACAGCACCAGCACGTCGGTGGGGTCGCCGTCGTCATGCAGGGTGTTGGGCACGAAGCCGTAGTTGCAGGGGTAGAACATCGGCGTGTTGACGATGCGGTCGACGAAGACGGCGCCCGAGTCCTTGTCGATCTCGTACTTGACGGGGGCGCCGCCGCCGGCGCCGCCGGTGATCTCGATCACCACGTTGATGTCGGAGGGCGGGTTCTTGCCCGCGGGGATCGCGTCGAGGTTCATGAGAGGTCCTTCGTTCGGCGTCCGGAATGAGCCGCGCGGCGCATAGCACGAGGGGGGGCGCCGCGGAAGGGGCGGGGGGACGCAGGGGCGCGGCGGATCGGCCCGCCCCGCCCGCCGTCCCCTCCGCGCCTCGCGCCGGCGCCCGGCTCGTGGCCCGCACGGCTGCGGCGGAGGAGGGCCGCGAAGCCCGCCCGCCCCGCGCCCATCGGCGCAGGCGCCGGCG
>CAXGVP010000011.1:0-18456 GCA_964013055.1 uncultured Albimonas sp. | reverse complement strand
CAGCGGACGGCGCGGCTCGTCCCCGATCTCCAGCTCGGCGGTTCCGTCGAGCATGTAGATCACCTGCCACTCGCTCCGGTGCAGGTGGCGCGAGGCGGAGCCGCCCGGCGCCAGCGTGCCATGCGCCATCTCGAACCCCGCGCCGAGATCGGCGGGCAGCAGGCGCCGGTTCACGGTGCCCTCGTGCAGGGGCGGGGAGTAGGGCTCGAGGTCCTCGAGGGAGACCACGTATCGGGAGTCGGTCATCGGGTCAGTTTCCAGCTTGCGACAGGCTCGGCAGCCAGGTCGCGATCGCGGGGAAGGCGACGAGCAGGACCAGCAGGACCAGCTCCGCCGCGACGAAGGGCACCACGCCGCGCGCCACGGTGGCGACCGGCACGCGGGAGGAGCCGCTGACGATGAAGAGGTTCAGGCCGACCGGCGGCGTCAGCAGACCGATCTCGGCGGTCTTGACCACCAGCACGCCCAGCCAGATCTCGTCGTAGCCCAGGCCCGTCAGCAGCGGATGCACCAGCGGCAGGGTGATGATCAGGATCGCGATCTGGTCGAGGAAGATCCCCAGCACCAGCAGCACCGCGATCACCAGCAGCAGCACCGGCAGCGGGCCGAGGCCAGACTCCTGCACCGCCTGCAGCAGCGCCTGCGGCGTGCCCGACAGCGACAGGAACACCGCGAAGACCGAGCTGAAGGCGATGATCGCGAGGATCATGGCCGAGCTGCGGGTCGCCCGTCCCAGCGCGCCCGCGATCGCCGCGCGGTCCATGCGCATCATCGCGAAGCCGATGGCGAAGGCGAAGAGCGCGCCCAGCGCCCCGACCTCGGTCGGGGTGGCGATGCCCGAGTAGATCATCACCAGCATCGCCGCGAGCAGCACGATCATCGGCAGCGCCGGCAGGCTGGCGCGCACCCGGCGGCCCATCGGCTGGCGCGGCTGCACCCCCACGTCCGACTTGCGCAGCACCCGCCAGATCACCAGCCCGTAGGCCAGCGCCGTCATCAGCCCCGGCACGACGCCTGCGATCAGCAGCTTGCCGACCGAGACCTCGGTGAGGATGCCGTAGAAGATCAGCGCGATGGAGGGCGGGATCATGATGGACAAGGTCCCCACCGCCGCCAGCGCGCCGGTCGAGAACGCCTCCCCGTAGCCGTACTTGCGCAGCTCGGGGTAGATCGCCGAGCTGAGCGTCGCCGCCGCGGCCGAGGACGAGCCGCAGGCCGCCGCCAGCATGGTGCCCCCGAACACGGCGGCATAGGCGAGCCCGCCGCGCAGGTGCCCCACCCAGCCGTTGGCGGCGCGGAACAGGTCGCCGGTGATCCGGGTCGCGCCCATCACCTCGGCCATTAGCACGAACATCGGGAAGGTGGTCAGGGTGTAGCTGGCCGCCGCCTGGTAGGGCGAGGTCTTCAGCACGCCCAGCGCGACATGCCAGCCGCCCTCCCACCACAGCCCCACGATGCCCGCCACAAACATCGCGAAACTGACCGGCATGGCCAGGAAGATCAGCCCGAACAGGAGGGCGATGACGAGGGCCGCGGTCATATCGCTTCCGTCCCATGCGGATCCTCGGCGCCCGGCGGCGTGTCGGCCGGCGAGGGCGAGATCACTTCATAGGCGAGCCGCACGCACAGCAGCGCGATGCCGACCGGCGCCCAGACGTAGCTGAGGTAGAGCGGCCACTGCACCAGCCCGAAGCTGGTCTCGCGGACCGCGAACTTCTCCGCCGCCTCGGGCACGCAGACCCACAGCAGCATCCCGAAGGCCCCCAGCGCCAGCGCCATGGTCAGGCGATGCACCGCCCGGCCCGGGATCCGCTCCAGCACCGGCGCCAACAGCTCCATGCGCACCTGCCCGCCGGTGGCGAGACTGCGCGCCAGCGGCAGGAAGGCGATCAGCACCATCAGGTAGAGCTCGGAGAACTCGTAGGCGCCCTGCAGGGGGGCGCCCATGAAGCGGCCGATCGCGTCGACCGAGATCGTGACCATCATCACGATCAGGCACAGGGCCGCCACGCCGTCGCCGGCGCGCTCGACCCTGTCCAGGATGCGGCCGAAGCTCATCAGGCGCCGCACTCTTTCGCGGCGGCCTCGATGGAGCCGTCGGCGCGCATCTTCTCCTGCGTGGCCTTGAACACGTCGAGCATCTGCGATCCGGCGATGCCGCGCTCGTCCATCGTCGCGCGCCAGTCGGCCGACACGCTCTCGAGCGCCGAGGCGAACTGGGCCTGGGTGGCCTCGTCCAGCTCGTAGACGGTCTTGCCCATGCCCTCGAGCTCCTCGATCGTGGCCTGCTCGTTCTTGGCGAGCGCGCAGGCGGTGGCGAAGCCCGCGGCGTCCCCGGCGTCCTCGAGCAGGGCCTGCTGCTCGGGCGTCAGGCTCTGCCAGACGTCCTCGTTGATGAAGCCCATGAAGGCGACGCCGCCCAGCGCGGCGTTGGAGGTGTAGGAGTTGGTCACCTCCTCCAGCTTGTAGGACTTGAGCACCGACAGCGAGTAGACCGCCGCGTCCAGCGTCCCGCGCTCGAGCGCCACGTAGAGGTCGGGGGCGGGCATGCGCACCGGCGTCATGCCCAGCGCCGAGGCGACCAGCTCGGCCGTCGCGCCGGCGACGCGGGCCTTGACGCCCGAAAGGTCCTCGATCCCCGAGATCGGCTCGTCGCGGGTCAGCAGCAGCTGGTACTGCGGGGTGACGATGGCCCACAGCGGCCGGATGCCGGCCTTCCTGAACTCCGCCTCGTTCAGCTCGTTCTTCATCATGTGCCGGATCGGCACATAGCCGTCGAAGCTGTCGCCGTAGAGCTGCGGCAGCTCCATCATCGTGGAAAGCGGCAGACGCTCGGGCACGTAGGAGATGCCCACGACCGCGATCTCGGCGATCCGGTCCTTGACCACGTCGAGCTGGGCGGTCGGCTTGCCGAGCTGGCCGGCGGGAAAGTGCCTGATGGTCAGATCCGCGTCCGGGTTCGCGGCGATCGTGTCGAAGAACGCCTTGGTGCCCTGCGTGGTGATCGTGTGCTGCACCGGGAACTGGTCCGAGAGCTTCAGCTCGGTGGCCTGCGCGGCCCCGGCCCCGGCGATCAGGACCGCGGCGGCCGCGATGGTCTTGGTGGTGGTCATGGTGTCTCCTCCCTGTTGTCGCCCGCCTTGCGCGGGCCGCTTCAGCCGTTCTCCGACGGCAGCCACAGTCCCAGTCCGTCCAGGATCTCGTCGATCGGCTGGTCGATGACCTGCCGGAACACTCCGCCCGGGTAGCGGTGCCGCCCGCCCCCCAGGACCCGCCCCTCGGCGTCGGTGAACAGCCGCGCCACCGACACGATCGGCGAGGCCGGCGGGGTTTCGAGCAGGCCCGCGTCCTCGTGCGACGCGGCGCCCACGGTGACGGTCTGCCGGCCGCGCGCGCAGCGCGGCTCGGCCTTGGTCATCAGCAGCAGGCCGACCTTGAACTGCCCGTCGATGCCCGGGGGCAGCGACCGGTAGGCTTCGGTCGCGAAGTAGAAGTCGACCAGGCAGACCGGCCGGCCCCCGCCCAGGTGCAGGCGGCGCAGGAACACGTAGTCGGGAAAGCAGGGCCGCCCCTCGGCGATGTCGGGGGGGAAGGCCGCGCCCTCGGTCTTCTCCAGGACCCGCACCTCCTGCGAGGGCCCCACGATCCAGGCGTCGAAGTAGCCCTGGTCGAGCCCGGGCGACTCCTCCGGCGCGCCCGCCTCGGCCGCGACGAAGGTGCCGCGGCCCTGGCGGGCGTGGATCAGCCCCTGCTTCGACAGCACCCCCAGCGCGGAGCGCACGGTGGCGGGCGAGACGTCGAAGCTCTCGGCCATCTGCACCACCGTCGGCAGCCTCTGGCCCGGCGTCCACTCGCCGCTGGCGATCCGTCGCCAGAGCTCGTTCGCAAGCCGCCCGTAGGCCGTCAGTCCGTCCTGCACCACGCCGTCGCTCCGCCCGTTCGATTGATACGTTAGTTGGGATCATTGTCTCAATCGAGTCAAGCGGCGAGGGGAAGGACCGGCGCGGGTCCTCAGAAGCCGACGTTCTTCGGCCCCTTGGTCTGCAGCATCGCGCGCGCCTCGTCCGGCGTGGCGATCGGCAGGCTGAGCTCCTCGAGGATGCGGCGGATCTTGGCGACCTGCTGGGCGTTGCTCTCGGCCATCTGGCCCTTGCCGATGAACAGGCTGTCTTCGAGCCCCACCCGGCAGTTGCCGCCCAGGATCGCGCCCATCGTGACGAACGGCATCTGGTGACGCCCGGCGGCGAGGATCGAGAGGTAATAGTCCTCGCCGAACAGCCGGTCGGCGGTGGCCTTCATATGCATCAGGTTCTCGGGCTCCGGCCCGATGCCGCCGAGGATCCCGAAGATCGACTGCACGAAGAACGGCGGCTCGACCAGGCCGCGGTCGGCGAAATGGGCGAGGTTGTAGAGGTGCCCGACGTCGTAGCACTCGTATTCGAAGCGGGTGCCGAAGTCCTTCAGCCGCCGGATCGCGGCGTCCATCTGGGTGAAGGTGTTGGACAGGATGAAGTCCTTGGTCATCCCGAGGTATTCGGGCTCCCAGTCGTGCTTGAACTCGGCGATCCGGCCGGCGGCGCCGGAGATGTTGAAGTTCAGGCTGCCCATGTTCATCGAGGCGATCTCGGGCTGGGCCCAGGTCGCGGCGGCGAGCCGCTCGTCCATGGTCATGCCCAGGCCGCCGCCGGTGGTGATGTTGATGATCGCGTTGCAGCGCTCGCGGATCCGGGGCAGGAACTTCTTGAACAGCTCCGGGTCCTGGCTGGGCCTGCCCGTCTCGGGCTCGCGGGCGGGCAGGTGGACGATGGCGGCCCCCGCCTCGGCCGCGCCCACGGCGGCCTCGGCGATCTGGTCGGCGGTGATCGGCAGGGCCTCCGACATCGAGGGCGTGTGGATCGAGCCGGTGACGGCGCAGCTGACGATGACCTTTTCGGCGCGTTTCATGGTTCAGGCTCCCTGAGCGTGGGGGGTCTTGGCCGCGGCGCGCGCGGCGAGGGCGTCGTGCAGGCCCAGCACATGGCGGGCCTGGCGCAGGTGGGGGATGTCGATCATCTTGCCGTCGAGCCCCACGGTCCCTGCCCCGGGATTGGCCTCGAACGCCTCGATCACCCGGCGGGCGTGGGCGAGCGCGGCCTCGGACGGCGCGAAGGCGGCGTTGATGCCGGCGACCTGGGCGGGATGGATGGCGATGCGCCCCTCGAACCCCTCGTCCGCCGCGGCGGAGGAGGCGGCGCGCAGGCCCGCGTCGTCGCGGAAGTCCACGTAGAGCGTGTCGATCGCCGCGACCCCCGCCGCCTTCGCCGCCAGCAGGCAGTTCGAGCGCGCGATGCGATAGGTCAGCGCCCATTCGCCGTCGGGCCCGAGGTTGGTCGAGGCGCCCAGCGCGGCCGACAGGTCCTCCGCCCCCAAGGTCAGGCCGATCAGACGCGGCAGGTCCACCTCGGCGAAGGTCGCCAGCCGCAGCGCGCCCTTCGCGGTCTCGGTCGCCACCGGCAGGATCCGGGTGCGGCCCGGCTCGATCCCATGCGCGGCCTCGAAGGCGTCGAGCCAGTTCGACAGCGTCGCCACGTCCTCCGCCCCGTCGGTCTTGGGGATCATGATCCCGTCCGGCGCGCCCGGCATCACCGCGGCCAGGTCCTCCAGCGCGGAGACGTCGAGCGGGTTGACGCGGACATAGAGCAGCGGGTCGCGGGCGCCGGTCCGGGCTGCGAGATGCGCGCGCACCAGCCGCCGCGCCTCCGCCTTGCGCTCGGGCGCGACCGAGTCCTCCAGGTCCAGGATCAGCGCGTCGGCGCCCGAGGCGTCGGCCTTGCCCAGCTTCTTGAGGCTGTCGCCGGGGATGAACAGCCAGCTTCGCGGGGTGAGCGGCGGGGTCATGCCGCGGCTCCCGCCGGGCGCTTCAGCTGCAGGCCGGAGCGCTTGCAGACCGCCACCAGCTCGCCCTTCTGGTTGAAGGCGCGGTGTTCGAAGGTGACGATGCCCTGGGTGGGACGCGACTTGCTCTCGCGCAGTTCCAGCACCTCGGTCTGCACGCGGATCGTGTCGCCGTGGAACAGGGGTTTCGGGAACCGCACCTCGTCCCAGCCGAGGTTGGCGACGGCCGTCCCCAGCGTGGTGTCGTTGACCGAGATCCCCACCATCAGCGCCAGCGTGAAGCAGGAGTTCACCAGCCGCTGTCCGAACTCCGTCTCCGTCCGGCAGTATTCCTCGTCCAGGTGCAGCAGCGCCGGGTTGTGGGTCATGGTGGTGAACAGGACGTTGTCCGTCTCGGTCACCGTGCGGCGGATGGCGTGGTCGAACACCTGGCCCACCGTCAGCTCGTCGAAATACACTCCGGGCATGCGCCCTCCCTCGCGCGGATCGGCCGGTCGCCGCCGCGTCGTTCTGGCTTGCGGAAATCGGGGGCGAGGCGCCCCCGGGGGATCAGGCCTGCGCGGCCGCGCGCGCGTCTGCGGACGCCGCCGCGGGGTCGGCGAAGCGGAAGCCCCGCCAGCCGTCGGCGACGGCCGCCTCGCAGGCTTCGCGATAAGTCGAGACGCCGAGATAGGGCATGAACACCCGCGGCTTGCCGGGGATGTTGGCGCCCATGTACCAGCTCGCCGCCTTGGGCAGCAGCGTGGCGGCGGCGACCTCGTTGACGTGGGCGACCCAGGCGTCCTCGGCCTCGCGGTCCGCCTCGACCGCCGCCGCGCCGCGGGCGCGCGCCTCCCCGACGATGCGGGAGATCAGGTCGACGTGCTGCTCGATCGAGACCACCATGTTCGACAGGACCGAGGGGCTGCCGGGCCCGGTGACGGCGAAGAGGTTCGGGAACCCCTCCAGCATCAGGCCCAGATAGGCGCGCGGGCCGTCCTTCCACTTCTCGGGGATGGTGCGCCCGCCCTTGCCGCGGATGTCGATCGAGGTGATCGCGCCGGTCATCGCGTCGAAGCCGGTGGCGTAGACGATGGCGTCGACCTCGTGCAGGCCGGCGGAGGTGCGCACGCCGCCCGGCTCGATCGCCTCCAGCGGGGTTTCCCGCAGGTTCACCAGCGTGACGTTCGCGCGGTTGTAGGTGGCGTAGTAGTTGTCGTCGACGCAGATCCGCTTGGTGAAGATCGGGTAGGAGGTCGGGCACAGCGCCTCGGCTGTCGCGGGGTCCTTCACGATCTCCCGGATGCGGTCGCGCACGAAGTCGGCGGCGGTGGCGTTGGCCTCCTCCGAGATCACCAGGTCGTTGAAGGCGTGCATGAAGTTCGCGCCGCCCTTCTCCCAGCGCCAGCGATACTCGCGTTCCCGCTCCTCCGCGCTTGCCTCCAGCGCGCCGCGCTCGGGGAAGTCGTAGATCGTGCCGGAGCGCGTCTCCTCCCGCGCCTGGCGGCGCAGTTCCGGATAGCGCGACTTCCAGCCGTGCACGTAATTGTCGTCCAGCGGCTGGTTGCGCGCGGGGACCGAGAAATTCGGCGTGCGCTGGAACACGGTCAGGTGGGCGGCCTGCCGGGCGATCTCGGGGATCGCCTGGATGCCGGAGGAGCCGGCGCCGATCACCGCCACCCGCTTGCCCGAGAAGTCCACCCCATCATGCGGCCAGTCGCCGGTGTGGTAGGTCGCGCCCCGGAAGGAGTCGCGCCCCGGCAGGTCGGGCACACGCGCGGCCGACAGGCAGCCGGTGGCGAGCACCAGGTTGCGCGCGCCGACCTGCTCGCCGTTGGAAAGCGTCACGCTCCAGCGGGCCGCGTCCTCGTCCCACTCGGCCGCGTCGACGCGGGTCTCGAAGGTGATGTCGCGCCTGAGGTCGTGGCGCTCGGCCACATGGCGGATGTAGCTGAGGATCTCGGGCTGGGTGGCGAACCGCTCGGTCCAGGTCCACTCCTGCTGGAGGTCCTCGTCCCAGGAGTAGGAATACTGCAGGCTCTCGATGTCGCAGCGCGCGCCGGGGTAGCGGTTCCACCACCAGGTGCCGCCCACATCCGAGGCGACCTCGATCACCCGCGCCGAGAGGCCCATGCCGCGGGCGCGGTGGAGCATGTAGAGGCCGGCGAAGCCCGCCCCGACGATCAGCATGTCGAGGTCGGACGAACCGGGCGCACGTCTTCCGTGCGCCGCCGAAGCGGTCGCTGTCATCGTTCTTCTCCTCCTGTGGTCGCCGGCCTTGCCGCGCCGGGCGCGGGACCGGTTCTTGACGTCGGTCGTCAGTCCTCGGGCGCGCCGATCTCCAGCTCGGAATCCTCGAGATCGCTGGCGTAGGCGCGCGTGGCGCGCACATGCCGTTCCATCCGCCGGCGCGCGGCGTCGCCGTCACGCGCCGCGATGGCCTCGATCACCCGCGCGTGGGCGGCGTGGACCGCGGCCCGGACCTCGGCGTTGTCGTAGACGTCCTCGCTGGTTGCGGCCACGACGCCATGGTTCATGGCGTAGAGCAGCGCGGCCAGCAGGTCGTTGCGGCTGGCCTCGGCCACGGCGTTGTGCCAGCGGATGTTCATCTCGGCGAAGGCCCGGCGGTCGAGCGCGGGATGGGCCAGCGCCTCGTTCAGCTCGATGATGGCGGCGAGCTCCTCGTCGGTCCGGTGCATCGCCGCGTAGCGGGCGAGCGCCGGCTCGATCGTCTCGCGCGCCTCCTGGATCACGCGCAGCGGCATCCGGTGAGAGCGCACGAACTGCCCCACCATCCGCGCCATCGAGCTGTTGTCGGGCTGCGTCACCGTGATCCCGCCATAGCGCCCGGGGCGGGAGCGGATCAGCCCCTCGACCTCGAGGATCCTCAGCGCCTCGCGCACCGACCCGCGCGACAGGCCGGTCTGCTCGACCAGCTCACGCTCGGAGGGCAGGCGGTCGCCGACGTCGATGTCGCCGGCGAGGATCGTGTCGCGCAACTGGTCCGCCAGCAGATCGTAGGACTTCTGGACCGAGATCCGTTCGATCAAAGGCGGGGACTTCTGGGTTTCCTGCACAGGCGACGACCTCCATTCACGGCCGCCAGACTGCCGCCCCGCGAGCGGCATGTCAATGGTATAACATTTAAAGCGACCCGTCCCGCAGCCGCACGAGCTGCTTGCCCAGGTTCCGCCCCGCCATCATCCGGACGTAGGCCTCGGGGACGCGCTCGAAGCCCTCGAGCACATCCTCGCGGAACTGCAGCCGGCCGTCGCGGTGCAGGGCGGCGAGCCTGGCCATCGCCTCCTCGCGCCGGTGCCACCAGTCGAAGACCACCAGGCCGTGGATGCTGGCGCGGGTGACGATCAGGCGGGCCGAGGCGCGCAGGCCGATGTCCGCCTCCGGCGCCTTGTCGATCACGGCGATGCGCCCGCAGATCACCACGCGGGCGTGGGTCGCCAGGTTGGCGATCGCCGCGTCGTGGATCGGGCCGCCGGTGTTGTCGAAGAACACGTCGACGCCGTTCGGGCAGGCCTCGGCGATGGCGGCGGCCATGTCGGTCGTGGCGCGGTGGTCGATGCCGGCCGCGCAGCCGAGCGCGCGGCAATGGGCGAGCTTTTCCGGCGAGCCGGCGATGGCCACCGCCCGCGCGCCCATCGCGACCGCGATCTGGCACACAAGCTGCCCGACCGCGCCCGAGGCGGCGGAGACCAGCACCGTGTCGCCGGGCCGCGGCCGGCCCATCTCGGTCAGGCCGATCCAGGCGGTCAGGCCGGGCATGCCCAGCCACGACAGCATCGCCTGCGGCGGCGCGAGGCCTGGGTCGACCCGGTTCGCCCGGTCGGCGCCCGGCAGGTCCGGCGTCAGAACAGCATGCTCGCGCCAGCCCAGCGTCATCGCCTCGATCAGGTCGCCGGGCTTCCAGTCGGGGTGCCGGCTCTCGATCACCTCGCCCACGCCGCCGCCGTGCATCGCCTCGCCGGGCTTCACGCCGGCGGTGTAGTTGGCGGCGGGGCTGATGCGCCCGCGCATGTAGGGATCGAGCGACAGCCATCGCGTGCGCACCAGCACCTGGCGGGGGCCCGGCTCGGGCATCGGCGCCTCTTCCAGGCGCCAGGTCGCCTCGGTGGCGGGGCCGTCGGGATAGGCGTCGAGCACCCATTGGCGGTTGGTCATGCGTCTTCTCCGGTCGTCGGGGAGGCGTCGCCGGCGGCGACGACCTCCTCCCGTCGCAGGGCGATGTCGCGGTAGGCGCCGACATGGCGCTCCATTCGCTTGAAGGCGGCCTCGCCGTCGCGGGCGGCGATGGCCTCGAGGATCACGGAATGGGCGCGCACCGCGCCCCGGCGCAGGTCCGGGGTGGTGACGTGCCGGTATTCCTGGGCGTCGCGGATCGGGGCGGTCACCGCCTCCATCAGCGCCATCAGCGGCTCGTTTCCGCTGGCCCGCGCCACCGCAAGGTGCCAGTCGAGGTTGATGCGCTTGTAGGCGGGAACCTCGTCGACCGAGGCCACGAAGCGCTCATGGATCGCGCTGATCTCCGCGAGCTGCGCCTCCGTCCGGTTGCGGGCGGCCAGCCGCGCCAGCATCGGCTCCACCGCCAGCCGGCAGTCGAGCAGCGCCCCCAGCCCCATGCCGTGCGCGCGCACGAAGAGCTCGACCGAGCGGGCGATGGACTCGCGCCCCGGCCGCGTCACGACGGAGCCGCCCGCCCTCCCGGCCCGTGTGGTCAGCAGCCCCTCCGTCTCCAGCAGGCGCAGCGCCTCGCGCACGGAACTGCGCGAGAGGCCGGAGTCCGCGGCCAGCTCCCGCTCCGGCGGCAGCGCCTCGCCGGGGGAGAAGCGGCCGGAGACGATCAGGTCGCGCAGCCGGTCGGCCAGCACGTCCGAGGCCTTGGGCACCACGACGGGCGAGATGCGGACGCGGTCGGCGTCGCTCATGGCCCTCTCCTGCTCGGCTGCGGTCGGTCCATCACAGCCCCATGTAGGCTTCGCGCACCTGCGGGTCGCCCTTCAGCGCGGCCGCGGCCCCGCTCAGCGAGATGCGGCCGTGGTCGAGCACATGCGCCTCGTCGGCGATCTCCAGCACCTCGGTCACCCGCTGTTCGACGATCAGCACCGTCAGCCCCTCGTCGCGGGCGAGCTGGGAGACCGTCTCCAGCACCGTCTCGGCCATCAGCGGCGACAGCCCGACCGAGGGCTCGTCCAGCAGCAGCAGCCGCGGCCGGCACATCAGCGCGCGGGCGATGGCGCACATCTGCCGCTCTCCGCCCGAGAGCTGTCCGGCGAGCTGCCGGCGGCGGTCGCGCAGCACCGGAAACCGGGTCATCGCGGCCTCGAGCATCGCCGCCGCCCCGCCCCGCGCGCCGGCGGAATAGGCGCCCAGCTCCAGGTTCTCCTGCACCGACATGAAGGGGAACAGGCGCCCGCCCTCGGGCACCAGCGTCATGCCGCGGGCGGCGCGGCGGTCGGCGGGCAAGCGCGCGACGTCCTCCCCCATCAGCCGCACGGCCCCCGCGCGCGGCGGGACCAGGCCGATCAGGGTCGAGAGCAGCGTGGTCTTGCCCGCGCCGTTGGCCCCGACCACCGCGGCGATCCGGCCCTCGGCCAGGGCGAGGGACACGTCGAACAGCACCTCGGCGTCGCCGTAGCCGGCGCGCAGGCCCTCGACCTCCAGCATCATCTTCGCGCTCATGCCGCCTTCCCCTTCCCGACATAGGCCGCGACCACCTCCGGATCGGAGAGCACCTGCTCCGCCCCGCCCTCGGCCAGCAGGGCCCCGTGATCGAGCACCAGCACCCGGCGGGAAAAGGCCCGCACGACCTTGAGATTGTGCTCGATGACCAGGAAGGCGAGCCCGCCTTCGTTGAGCCGACGCACCAGGTCGATGATCTCCTGCACCTCGGTGGCGTTCAGGCCGGCCATCACCTCGTCCAGCAGCACCAGGCGCGGGCGCAGGGCGAGCGCCCGGGCCACCTCCAGCCGCCGCCGCTCGCCCAGCGTGAGCTCCGCGGACGGGTCGCCGGCGCGCCGCGCCAGCCCCACCATCTCCAGCGCCTGCATCGCCGCCTCGGCCGCCTCGGGCAGGCGCGGGTGTCCGAGAAAGGCGCCGACCATGGCGTTCTCGAGCACCGACATCGAGGTCAGGGTCTGGCTGATCTGGAAGGTGCGCCCGAAGCCCAGCCGCGCCCGGCGGTCGGGCTTCAGGCGGCCGATGTCGCGCCCCTCGAACAGCACCCGCCCGGCCGAGGGGGCGAGCTGTCCCGTCAACAGGTTGAAGAGCGTGGTCTTGCCGGCGCCGTTGGGGCCGATCAGGCAGACCAGCTCCCCCTGCGCGAGGTCGAAGGAGACATCGTCCACCGCGGTCAGGCCGCCGAAACGGCGGGTGGCGTTCTCGACGCTCAGGAAGCTCATCGCGCGCCCTCCCCGGCTGGCCGCAGGCGACGCAGCCCCAGGCCCGGCAGGCGCAGGTCGCGCGCGGCGCCCACGATGCCGCGCCGAAGGAACAGCGCCGTGAGGATCAGCACCAGGCCCAGGACCGCGAGGTTCATGCCCGGCAGCGCGCCGCCCAGCTCCGCCCGCAGCCAGCTTTCCAGCGGGATCACCAGCAGCGCGCCCAGCAGCGGTCCGTAGGTCGTGCCGATGCCGCCGATCAGGGCCAGCAGCGCCACCTTCACGCCGACGTCGAAGAGCGAATAGAGCGCCGGCGGGTCCACCACCCGCACCTGCATCAGGAACAGCGCGCCCCCGACCCCGGTCAGCGCCGCCGACACCGCCATGCCCACGAGCTTCACCCGCAGCACGTCGATGCCCGCCGCCCGGGCCGCGTCCTCGTTGTCGCGCACCGCCCGCAGGCGATAGCCCAGCCGGCTGCGCGCCACGACGATCATCGCCAGCAGGCAGACCGCGAGGAAGCCCAGCATCAGCAGCGCATAGCTCATCCGGTCCACGAAGATCATGTTCCAGAAGCCTCGGCGGAACGGGATCGACAGCCCCTGCGAGCCGCCGGTGATCCCGTCGAAGTAGATCGAGAGCGACAGCATCACCTCGGTCACCGCCAGCGTGGCGATGGCGAAGAACGGCCCCTTCAGGCGGAACACCGGCCAGGAGACCAGCGCCGCCGCCCCCGCCGCCAGCGCCGCCGCCGGCGCCAGCGCCAGCCAGGGCGAGACGCCCGCATGCAGCACCAGGTTGGCGGTCAGGTAGGCGCCCAGCGCGAAGAACACCGAGTGGCCGAGCGAGAACTGCCCCCCGAGCCCGCCGATGATGTTCCAGGCGGTGGCGACGCCGCCCAGCAGGAAGGCGGTTGCGAGGATGTTCAGCGCAAAGCTGTCGCCGGCGAAGGCCCAGGTCAGCGCCAGAAGGGCGGCGAGGACGCCCGCCAGCAGCGGCGCCTCCTGCCTCAGCCCGCGCGAGGCGGAGGCGATGGCCGCGGCGCGGACGTCGGCCGCTAGCGGCGTCGAGCGCGCGCCCGGCGCGCTTGAAGGCGCGCGCGCGTCCGGCGTGCTGGATGTTGCGCGCGCGTCCGGCGCGCGGGGATCGGGGTCACGAGGTTTCACGAAGTCCCACCTCCTCTGCGCCGGCGTGGCCGAAGAGGCCCTGCGGGCGAATGACGAGCACCACGATGAACACGACGAACAGCACCGCATGCTTCAGCGCCGGGTCGAGGTAGTAGCCCGAGAACGCCTCGGTCAGCCCCACCACGAAGCCGCCCAGGTAGGCGCCGGCGACGCTGCCCAGGCCGCCCAGCACCACCACCGCGAAGGCCGGCAGGATGAAGTTGATCCCGATCTGCGGCGTCATCGAATAGAGCGGCGCGAGCAGGCAGCCCGCGAGCCCGGCCAGCGCCGCGCCGATGCCGAAGCTGATCGTGTAGATGCGCTGCACGTTCACGCCCATCAGCTTCGCCGCGGCCCGGTCCTGGGCCACCGCCCGGATCGCCTTGCCGTGCCAGGTCGCGCGCAGGTACCAGGCGAGCCCGCCGGTCACCACGCTGGCCGCGATCAGCACGATCAGCCGCCCCGTCCCCACCTGCACCGGCCCCAGCGAGACCGAACCGACCGCGAGCGAGGAGTTGACGGAGAACGCCACGCCCCCCGTCGCCGCCAGCACCGCGTTCTGGATCAGCATCAGCAGGCCGAAGGTGGCGAAGATCTGCATCATCGGCTCGCCCTGCAGGGGACGCAGGATCAGCCAGTAGACCGCGCAGCCCAGCGCGAACAGCGCGGGCAGGATAAGGACCGCCCCCAGGTAGGGGTCGAAGCCCAGCGCCAGCTGCGCCGCCAGCGCCCCGTACATGCCCAGCATGACGAACTCGCCCTGGGCGAAGTTCACCACCCGGATCACGCCGAAGATCAGGTTCAGCCCGACGCTGACCAGCGCGTAGATGCCGCCCAGAAGCAGCCCCACCGCCAGGATGTTGAGGATCTCGGTCATCGCTCGCCCTTCCTTGCAGGGCCGCGCCGCCGGCACGGGGCCGGCGGCGCGGCGGACGCGGGCCTCAGGCCCGCGGCAGGTTCACGACCTCGGCGGAGGCGGCCTCGGGCGGGTAGACCGCCTTCACCTCGCCGCCCTGCCACTGGGCGATGATCGGAACGGCGCGGGTGTTCTGAAGGGTGTCGTCGAACCTGGCGCCGTAGCCCGTCTCGTAGCTGCCGAAGGGCTTGTCCATCGCTTTGGCGGCCTCGGCCACCGCCTCGAACTCGACCGAGCCCGCGGCCTCCACCGCCTCGAACAGGATCTTGGCGCCGACGAAGGCGGCCATGCCCTGGGGCGCCACCGGATCGCGGCCGAACTCGGCGCGGTAGAGCTCCAGGAACGCGTCCGAGCCGGGCCCGTAGTCCTCGGAGATGTCGGCGCGCGGGAAGGAGACCAGGAGGACGCCTTCCAGATACTCCGCCCCCAGCGCGTCCAGCGTCTCGGCCGTGTCGCCCACGCCCACCGACATGATCGCGGGCGGCGCGAAGCCCTGGTCGCGGGCGGCGCGCAGCAGCAGGTTGGTGTCGCCCACGTAGCCGGTCGAGATCCACAGGTCCGGCGCCGCCGACTTCGCCCGCAGGATCGAGTCGGTGACGTCGATCGACTTGTAGCTGTGCGCGCCCACGCCGACGGTGACGCCCGCCTCTTCCAGCAGGCGCTTCTGCGCCTCGGCGATGGAGGTCCCGTAGGCCGAGTCCTCATGCTCCAGCCACACGCTCATCTCGGAGGGGGCCTTGTCGAGCCTCTTGGCCACCAGTTCCAGCGCCCCCTCGACCGAGCGCCGGCCGAAGTCGTCGGCGGCGAGGCCGGCGCGGACGAAGTTGGGCAGCCCCCGCTCGGTCAGGTTGGAGGCGACGGCGTTGGTCTCCCAGTAGAGCTTGCCGTAGTTCAGCGCCGCCTCCGAGGCGGCGTTGGAGATCGAGGAGGCGTAGGTCCCCATCAGGATCTCGACCCCGTCGCGGCCGATCAGCTGCTCGACCGCCGCGATCCCCTCCTGCGCGGAGGTGGCGTTGCCGCGCACGATCTCCACCGGGCGGCCCAGCAGCCCGCCCTTCGCGGCGTTGATCTGCTTGGCGGCGAGCTCGTAGCAGCGGGTGACCTCGTCGCCGTAGAGCGCCATGCCCCCGGAATAGGGGTTCACGGCCCCGATCTTCAACGGCTCGGCCGCTCGGGCCCGGCCGAAGGTCCCGACGGCGGTCATCGCCGTCGCGCTCGCGGCCATCGCCGCGAAGGTGCGTCTGGTCAGCATCTTTCTCTCCTCCCCTGTCAGGTGTCGGGCGCCGTTCGCCGGCGCTCCTGCTCGTTGATGTCGTTCGCGGCGCCGGCGGCCCGCGCCGCGCGCAGGCGGGCGGTGGCCTCGGCGTCGATCTCGTGCACCGGGCGGTCCAGGATCCGGCGGGCGACGCGGGCGACGACGCCGTGCGCGCGCTCGGCCGTCTCGCGGTCGATCAGGCCGGCGTCGAGGTCCTCTCGCACCGCCTCCGGGTCGCGCTCCAGCGGATCGCCGAAGCCGCCGCCGCCGGGCGAGGCGAGGTGCAGGGCGTCGCCGGCGCGAAAACGCAGCTTCTCGGCCTTGGAGCGCATCGGCGGCGTCCACTCCCGCCCGTCGAGCGTCAGGCGCACCTGGTTGGGCGCCGCGGCCGCGCCGCCTGCCACGCCGAAGGGGGGCGCGTCGACCCGGTCGCCGAGGATCGAGACCACGCTGTCGCCCAGCGTCTCGATCCCGTAGCGCGAGCCGTGGCCGCCGCGATGGCGCCCCGGCCCGCCGGAGCCCTCGCGGATCCCGAAATAGGCGAAGCGCACGGGATATCGGTGCTCGGACATCTCCACCGACATGAAGCGGGCCATCGAGCCCGGCGGCGTGCCGTGCACCAGCCCGTCGGAGACCGCCGAGCCGCCGTAGCCGCCCGGGTAGGGATAGACGGCGACGTAGTAGCGCCCGGTCTCGGGATGCGTGCCCGAGACGGTGGCGACGCCGGTGGTGCCGAACATCGCCGCCGGCGTCCGCTGCGGGATCGCCTGGGCGAGCGCGCCGAACACCACGTCGGTCAGGCGCGGGGCCACGTCGGTGGTGCCCCCCACCGCGACCGGGTATTCGGCCGCCAGGATCGAGCCCTTCGGGATCGTGAACCGGCAGGGCCGGAAGGCGCCGCCCGAGACCGGCACGTCGGGGAAGATGTGCTTCAGCGCCACGAAGCACAGCGACTTCGCCGTGCAGTCGGCGATGTTCATCGGCCCGGCCGCGGCCGGCGAGGTGCCGGTGAAGTCGAAGTGCAGGTCCGTCCCCTCGACCGTCAGCGCCAGCTTCACCGGCAGGGCTGCATCCACCACGCCGTCGTTGTCGAAGCTGTCCTCGACCCGGTAAGTCCCGTCGGGGATGTCGGAGATCCAGGCCCGCATCTCCGCCTCGGCCCGCGCGGTCATCTCGGCGATGCAGGCGCGCAGCGTGTCGGCGCCGTAGCGCCCGACCAGCGCGTCGAGCCCGCGGCGACCGACGCCGAAGACGTTGACCATCGCCTCGAGGTCGCCCAGCAGCTGCTGGGGCAGGCGCGAGTTGGCGGCGATCATCGCGATCAGGGCCGCGTTGCGCACGCCCTCCGCCTCCAGCCGCACGGGCGGGATGATCACGCCCTCCTGGTGGATCTCGCGGGCCGAGGGCGACCAGCCGCCGGGCGAGCCGCCGCCCATGTCCATCCAGTGCCCGGTGTTGGCGAGCAGGGCGAACAGCTCCCCGTCCACGAAATGCGGCGCGACCATCACCACGTCGTTGAGGTGGGTGCCGGAGCGGTAGGGATCGTTGAGGATCCACACGTCGCCGGGCCGGAAACCGCCCTGCCCCTTCGCCACCTCCAGCACGTGCTGGACCGAGAACTGCATGTTCGCCAGGAACTGCGGCAGGCCGAGCTGGCCCTGGGCGATGGTCTCGCCGGTGAGCGGATCGTAGATGCCGTGGGCGACGTCGTTGGTCTCGGAGATGATCGGCGACAGGGCGGCCCGGATCAGGTGCAGGTCCATCTCGTCGCCGATCTGCTCCAGCGCCCCGCGCACGACGGCGAGCGTGACGGGATCGACGGCCGGATCACGGGTCTGGGCGGGGGCGGCGTCCATCACATGGCCTCCACGATGATGTTGCCGCGGGCGTCGACGCGGGCGGCGCAGCCCGGCTCCACCACGCAGGTGGTGTCGGGCTGCTCCAGGATCGCCGGCCCCTCGAAGCGCTGCCCGGGCGAGAGCGCGCCGCGGTCGTGGATCGGCACGTCCAGCCAGCGGCCGAAATGCACGCGGCGGTGGGCGATGGGCGCAGGCGTCGCGTCGGAGCTTTCGCGCAGGGGCGCGGCCTCGGGCGCCGCGCGGCGGCCCTCGACGGCGGTCTTCAGCCCGACGAGCACGGTCGGCATCCCGAGCGTGGCGCCGAACTCGGCGCGGTAGGCGTGCTCGAAGGCGGCGACGATGCGCTGCGTCGGCCAGTCCGGCTCGATGGGCACGCGCAGGGAGTGGATCTGGCCGAGGTAGGACATCTCCGCGGCATGGCGCGTCTCGATCGAGGTCAGCGCGGCGCCGGAGGCCGCGAGCTGCGCCTCCCCGTCCGCCCTGTGGGCGGCCAGCACCTCGCGCAGCATCGCGGGATCGACCTCGGCGGCGGGGGTCTCGACCGTCTGGGCGAAGTCGCAGCGCAGGTCGGCGACGGCGCAGCCCAGCGCGCACAGCACGCCCGGATGCGGGGGCAGCAGCATCGAGCGGATGCCGACCTCGCGCATGATGGCGCAGCCGTGCAGGGGGCCGGCGCCGCCGAAGGCGACCAGGCAGAAATCGCGGGGGTCGTGGCCCTGCTCGACCGACATCAGCCGGGTGCGGCGGGCCATGATGTGGTTGACCACGGTCAGGATCGCCTCGGCCGTCTCCTCGACGCCCAGGCCCAGCCTCGCGCCCAGGGCGCCGATGGCCTCGCGCGCGGCCTCGATGTCGAGGCGGTCGACATGGGTCAGGCCGATGGGGTTCTCGGGCTTGATGCGGCCCAGCACGGCGTTGGCGTCGGTGACCGTGGGCCGGGTCCCGCCCCGGCCGAAGCAGATCGGCCCGGGCACGGCGCCCGCGCTCTCGGGCCCGACCTGGAGCACGCCGCCCC
>CAXGVP010000010.1:0-18698 GCA_964013055.1 uncultured Albimonas sp. | reverse complement strand
CGCCCCCGCCGCAAGGACGCCTCTCCCCGCCGACCTGCCCTCAAGGGCCCAGCTCCCCGGCCCGTCGCCGCCCTCGCCGCAGGCGCGGCCCGGCCAGGCCCGCCCGCAGGGCGCCTCCGGGCCCGGGCGCCGGCCGCGCGCCCGGGCCCGGACGAACCGGCGCTCGCCTCGCAGCGACGGCGGCCCTATCCTCCCCCGGCAGCCAGGGAGGGCTCTCCATGACGTTCCGCGACAAGCTGGCCGACCCAGCCCGGGCGCTGTCGATCCAGTTCGCCACCATCCCCAGCCCGGTCGTGACCCAGGCCATCGCCGCCGCCGGCGCCGACGGCGTGCTGATCGACATGGAGCACGGGGCCGTCGACTGGGCGAGCTGCCACGCGATGATCGCCGCCACCCAGGGCTTCGACTGCTCCCCCGCCGTGCGGATCCCCAAGATCGACGAAGCCGAATGCAAGCGCGCCCTCGACATGGGCGCCGAGGGCATCTGCTTCCCCTTCGTGAACACCCCCGAGGACGCCGCCCGCTGCGTCGCCGCCCTGCGCTACCCGCCCGAGGGAACCCGCGGCTGGGGCCCGTTCCTCGCGTCCTCCCGCTGGGACGTCCCCCTCTTCGACTACCAGCCCCGCTTCGGCGACCGCCCCTACGGCTACTTCACCCTCGAGACCGCAGAGGCCGCGGAGAACGCCGAGGCGATCCTCGCCACCCCCGGCGTCGACATCGCGGTGATGGCGGCCTTCGACCTCTCCTCCAGCCTCGGCGTCTCCGGGCGGTTCGACCACCCCGACTTCCTGGCGGCCGCGAAGAAGATCGAGGACGCGGCGCTGGCCGCCGGGGTCCCCCTGGCCGGCGGCGCGAGGGACGAGGCGCAGATCCGCGCCATGAAGGCCCGCGGCTACCGGATCTTCGCCAGTTTCGACGTGCTGATGCTCAAGGGCGCCGCCGCCGCCCAGGCCGGCTGGGTCCACGGCTGAGGCCCCCCCGCCGCCGCGCCCCGACCGACGCCGATGACAGCCGATAACTAAAGAACGCGCGCGCGTGCGCGCGTGGACTTCGCCCCCCGCCCCGGATAAGGTGCCCCCGCCTACCAGGGAACAGGACGAGCATGAGCGACGAGGCCCAGCCGGGCGCCGAATACGGCGCGGATTCCATCAAGGTGCTCAAGGGGCTGGACGCGGTACGCAAGCGCCCGGGCATGTATATCGGCGACACCGACGACGGGTCGGGCCTCCACCACATGATCTACGAGGTCGTGGACAACGCCATCGACGAGGCGCTGGCCGGCCACGCCGACCGGGTCACCGTCACCCTGCACGCCGACGACTCGGTCTCCGTCTCCGACAACGGCCGCGGCATTCCCGTCGAGATCCACAAGGAAGAGGGCGTCTCGGCCGCCGAGGTCATCATGACCCAGCTGCACGCGGGCGGGAAGTTCGACCAGAACTCCTACAAGGTCTCCGGCGGCCTGCACGGCGTGGGCGTCTCGGTGGTCAACGCGCTCTCGGACTGGCTGGAGCTGCGCATCTGGCGCAACGGCCGCGCCCACTACGCCAAGTTCGAGCATGGCGCCACCGTCGAGCCCCTGCGCGTCACCGGCGACGCCGAGGGCCGCAAGGGCACCGAGGTGCGCTTCCTCGCCAGCCTCGACACCTTCTCCAACCGCGATTTCGTCTGGAAGACGCTGGAGCACCGCCTGCGCGAGCTCGCCTTCCTCAACTCCGGCGTGCGCATCCTGCTGACCGACGAGCGCAGCGCGGAGCCCCAGGTCGAGGAACTGTTCTACGAGGGCGGGATCGAGGCCTTCGTGCGCTATCTCGACCGCTCCCGCACCCCGCTGATGACCGCCCCCGTGGTGGTCAAGGGCGAGCGCGACGGGATCGAGGTCGAGGCCGCCCTGTGGTGGAACGACGGCTACCACGAGACGGTGCTGCCCTTCACCAACAACATCCCCCAGCGCGACGGCGGCGCCCATCTCGCGGGCTTCCGCGGCGCGCTGACCCGCACGATCAACGCCTATGTCGGCTCCTCGGGCATCGCCAAGAAGGAGAAGGTCTCGCTGACCGGCGACGACGCCCGCGAAGGCCTGACCTGCGTGCTCTCGGTGAAGGTCCCCGACCCCAAGTTCTCCTCCCAGACCAAGGACAAGCTGGTCTCGTCGGAGGTGCGCCCGGCGGTCGAGAACCTGATGAACGAGAAGCTCTCCGAGTGGTTCGAGGAGAACCCCAAGGAAGCCCAGCACGTCGTGGGCAAGATCGTCGAGGCCGCGCTGGCGCGCGAGGCCGCCCGCAAGGCCCGCGAGCTGACCCGGCGCAAGACCGCGATGGACGTGGCCTCGCTCCCCGGCAAGCTCGCCGATTGCCAGGAGAAGGACCCCGCCAAGTCCGAGCTGTTCATCGTCGAGGGCGACTCCGCCGGCGGCTCCGCCAAGCAGGGCCGCCACCGCGGCAACCAGGCGGTGCTGCCCCTGCGCGGCAAGATCCTCAACGTGGAACGCGCGCGCTTCGACAAGATGCTCGGCTCCGACCAGGTCGGCACGCTGATCACCGCGCTGGGCACCGGCATCGGGCGCGACGAGTTCAACCTCGACAAGCTGCGCTATCACAAGATCATCGTGATGACCGACGCCGACGTCGACGGCGCCCACATCCGCACGCTGCTGCTGACCTTCTTCTACCGGCAGATGCCCGCCCTGATCGAGGCCGGCTACCTCTACATCGCGCAGCCGCCGCTCTATAAGGTCACCCGCGGCAAGTCCGAGGTCTACCTCAAGGACGAGCGGGACCTGGAGAACTTCCTCATTCGCGAAGGCTCCGCCGACGCGTCGCTGGAACTGGCGGGGGGCGAGGTGCGGGTCGGCCCCGACCTGCTCGCCGTGATCGAGGAGGCGCGGACCGCCCGCGCGATCCTCAACAGCTTCCCCACCAACTACCCGCGCTTCATCCTCGAGCAGGCCGCCATCGCCGGGGCCTTCGCCCCCGAGGCCGCGCAGGACCCCGAGGGCACGGCCGCCCGCGTGGCCCAGCGCCTCGACTCCGTCGCCCCCGACACCGAGCGCGGCTGGCAGGGCGAGACCATCCCCGACGGCGGCATCCGACTGGTGCGCACCCTGCGCGGCGTGACCGAGACCCGCACGCTCGACGGCCCGGTGTTCCGCGCCGCCGAGGCGCGCCGCCTCGCCTCCGTCGCGACGAAGCTGGCCGAGGTCTATGGCGGCGGCGGCACGACGGACCCCACCGCCCCCGCCCCGGTCGTGGCCCCCGTCACCCTGCGCCGGAAGGAGCGCGGCTACCCCGTCCGCGGCCCGCTGGAGCTGCTGGACCTGGTGATGGCCGAGGGCGAGCGCGGCCTCAGCCTGCAGCGCTACAAGGGCCTGGGCGAGATGAACCCCGGCCAGCTGTGGGAAACCACGCTCGACCCCGATGCGCGCACGCTCCTCCAGGTTCGGATCGACGACATGGAGGACGCCAACGACATCTTCGCCCGCCTGATGGGCGACGTCGTCGAGCCGCGCCGCCAGTTCATCCAGGACAACGCGCTGAACGTCGAGAACCTCGACGTCTGACCTGCCCGGCAAGGCCCCGGCCGGAGCCCTGCACCCGGCGTCCCCCGCCGCCTGCGCGGGGACGCACGCGCCCCTTTCGCCCGGGGCCCGGAAAACGCCTCTCCGGCCCTGCGCCGGAGGGCGCCGTTTCGCCCCGCGCCGAAGGGCGCCGTTCCCCCCAGCGCCAGGGGGCGCCGTTCCTCCAGCGCCAGGGGGCGCCGTTCCTCCACCGCCGGATCGTGCCTTTCCCGCCCCGCCCCGGGGCCGCAACGGGGCGCGCATTCCGGGCCCCTGCGGCCCGGCCGCGGCGCAGCGCCGGCAGCGGAGGGGCGTCGCGCCGCGCGACGTCGCCGCAGTCCGGCCCCGCGACGGGTCTCGTTCATTCGCCCTGTGGCACTGTCTCGTCGTGAAATCTTCGCCGCAGCCTGCCGCGGCGGCGAGGGAACCGGCTCGGCATGCGGGCGGCTTCGGCCGGACGCCCCCGCCGCAGCCCCTGACACGTCCCCGAAAGGACCCGATGACGCCTACCGAAGCCTATGCCGCCCTGCTCGCCCACGCTCGCCGGATCGCGGCGCTGGACCAGGCCGCCGGGGTGCTCGCCTGGGACCAGGAGACGATGATGCCGCCCCGCGGCGCCGCCCAGCGGGCCGAACAGATGGGCGCGCTCGCCGCCGTGCTGCAGGACCTGCGCACCGACCCGCGGCAGGAGGACTGGCTGGCCGCCGCCGAAGGGCTGGACGACCCCGCCCCCGACGTCCGCGCCGACCTGCGCGAGATCCGCCGCGAGCTGACCCGCGCCGCCCGCCTCCCCGCCGGCCTGGCCGAGGCGCTGGCGCGCGAGCGCTCGGCCGCCCACCAGATCTGGGCCCAGGCCCGCGCCGACCGCGACTTCGCCGCCTTCGCCCCCGCCCTGTCCCGCGTGCTTTCCCTCCGGCGGGAGGAGGCGCAGGCCGTCGCCGACCCGGGGCAGAGCCCCTACGACGCGCTGCTCGACCACTACGAACCGGGCGCGAGCGTCGCCGAGCTGGAGCCGGTCTTCGCCCGCCTGCGCGAGGGGCTGACCGGGCTGCTGGACCGGATCCGCGGCTCCTCTGTGCGGATCCCCAGGATCTCCGGCGCCTTCCCCGAGACGGCGCAGATGGCGCTGTCGCATGAGCTGGCGGGGGACTGCGGCTACGATTTCGCCTCCGGGCGGCTGGACCGCGCGGTGCACCCGTTCTCGTCCGGCTCGGGCTGCGACGTGCGCATCACCACCCGCGTCGACCCCGCCGACCCGACCGAGTGCCTGTTCGCCACCCTGCACGAGACCGGCCACGCGCTCTATGAGCAGGGCATCGCGGCGGGCCTGCACATGCGCCCCGCCGGCGGCCACGCCTCGATGGGCGTTCACGAGAGCCAGTCGCGGTTCTGGGAGAACCACGTCGGCCGCTCCGCCGCCTTCGCCCCGTTCCTGCGCGACCGCATGAAGATCGCCTTCGGCGGCCTTGGCCTGCGCTCGGCCGAGGCGCTGTTCGCCGCGGTCAACGCGGTGACGCCGGGCTACATCCGCACCGCCGCGGACGAGGCGCAGTACGACCTGCACATCCTGATGCGCTTCGACCTGGAGCGGGCGCTGCTGTCGGACGACCTGCCGGTGGCGGAGCTGCGGGTCGCCTGGGCGGCCCGGTTCGAGGCCGATTTCGGCCGCCGCCCGCCGCATGCCGGCGTCGGCTGCCTGCAGGACGTGCACTGGGCGGAGGGGCTGATCGGCTACTTCCCGACCTACACGCTGGGCAACCTCAACGCCGCCGCGCTGGCGCAGGCGATGCGCCGCGACCTGCCCGATCTCGACGAGGGGCTGCGCGAGGGGGACCTGGCCGCGCCGCTCGCCTGGCTGCGCGAGAAGATCCACCGCCACGGCCGGGTGATCCCGACGCCGGAGCTGATGGCCCGGGCCTGCGGCGGCCCCGTGGACGCGGCCCCGCTGCTCGCCCACCTGGAGGCGAAGTTCGGCGCGATCTACGATTTCTGAGCGGCGTCAGGCCGGGCGCCGCGACAGCTGCACCAGCAGGATGCCGACGGTGACGATCCCCACGCCCAGCAGGTCGCGCGGGCCCAGCGCCTCGCCCAGGAAGACGGCGGCGACGGCCACGCCCAGGCAGGGGTTGAGGAAGTGGAAGGCGGCCGCGTTGGTCGGCCCGATCCGGCGCACCAGCAGGAACCAGACCAGCGTCGCCAGGATGCCCGAGAACAGGATCGAATAGCCCAGCCCCAGCAGCATCGGCAGGGTCCAGGAGATGTCGGCGGTCGACTCGAACAGCAGCGCCGCGGGCGCGAGGCCCACGGCCCCCACCAGCATCTGCAGGCCGACGATCATCAGCACGTTCGCCCCGGGCGAGACGCCGCGCACCAGCAGCGTCGCCGCCGACAGCGCCAGCGCGCCCAGCAGGGCCAGCCCGGTGAACAGCGGGTCGGCCCCGCCCTCGATCCGCGCGCCCATGATCACCGCGACGCCCGCGAAGCCCAGCGCCAGGCCCATGGCCCCCATGCGGCGCGGCCGCTCGGCGAAGAACGCCCACGACCCGGCCGCCACGAACAGCGGCAGGGTCGAGGCGATGATCGCCGCCAGCCCGCCGTCGATCCGGGTCATCGCCAGGAAGTTCAGCCCCAGGTAGAGGCTGTTCTGGCAGAGCCCGAAGATCACCACCAGGCCCCACTGCCTGCGGGTCAGCTTCGCCGACTGGCCCATCGCCGCGGCCAGCGCGCAGGCCAGCAGGCCGGCGATCGCGAAGCGCCCGGTCAGCGCCAGGAACGGCGGCGCGTCGGCCACCACGAACTTGGCCGCGGTGAAGGCCGACGACCACAGCATCGCAAAGCCCAGCCCCATCGCCATCGCCGCCGGATCCAGCCGCGCCCAACGCGCGGGCGGGGCGGTCTCGGGGGCGGCGGAGGCGGGAGAGGGCGCGTCGGTCATCCTGTCGCCGTAGCACTTCCGCGCCGCGCCCGCCAGCGACGCCCCGCTTCGCGCTTGCGGCGCGGGCCGCCCCGCGCGACGAAGGCCTCCGCCTGAAGCCCTGCGCCTGCCGGGCCTCGCCCGCCTGCTGCGGCGCAGCATCCCCTGCCGCTTGCGAATCGCCTTCCGCGCCGGTTTCCGCTGCGTTCGCGAAAAGCCCGGGCTTCTTGTGATCACAGCCCCGGAGCGTGTGATCACAGACGTCGGTTTTTCGCCTTTGCGTGAAAGAGTCGATTGCGGCCGGCGCATCGGCGCGTCTAAAAGGCGCCGAAGGCCGGATCGCCGGCGACGGGGCCCTTTCCCTGAGGAAAGCGCCCGATGCGCGCCGCCGCGACCCGGCTCCCGAGGGAGAACCGCGGAAGGGTGCGATCGACATGAACATCCACGAATACCAGGCCAAGCAGCTCCTCAAGGAGTATGGCGCGCCGGTGGCCGACGGCCGGGCCGTGACCCGCGCCGAGGAGGCCAAGACCGCTGCAGGCGCCCTGGACGGCCCCCTGTGGGTGGTGAAGGCCCAGATCCACGCGGGCGGCCGCGGCAAGGGCAAGTTCAAGGAGGCTTCGGCCGGCGAGAAGGGCGGCGTGCGCCTGGCGAAGTCGGTCGAGGAAGCGGCGGAAGAGACCGCGAAGATGCTCGGCCGCACGCTGGTGACCCACCAGACCGGCCCGGTGGGCAAGCAGGTCAACCGCATCTACATCGAGGACGGCGCCGACATCGAGACGGAGCTCTATCTCGCTCTGCTCGTCGACCGCGACACCTCGCGCATCTCGTTCATCGCCTCCACCGAGGGCGGCATGGACATCGAGGAGGTCGCCGCCTCCACGCCCGAGAAGATCGTCACCTTCTCGGTCGACCCGGCCTCGGGCGTCTCGGCCTTCCACGGCCGCAAGGTCGCCTTCGCGCTGGGCCTCAAGGGCCAGGCGTTCAAGGAGTGCGTGGCCCTCGTCTCCAAGCTCTACAAGCTGTTCGTCGAGAAGGACGTCTCCCTGCTGGAGATCAACCCGCTGATCGTGATGACGGATGGCCACATCCGCTGCCTCGACTGCAAGATGAACTTCGATTCCAACTCGCTCTACCGCCAGCCCGAGGTGTTCTCGCTGCGCGACGAGACCGAGGAGGATCCCAAGGAGCTCGAGGCCTCCAAGTACGACCTCAACTACATCGCGCTGGACGGCGAGATCGGCTGCATGGTCAACGGCGCCGGCCTCGCGATGGCGACGATGGACATCATCAAGCTTTACGGCTCCGAGCCCGCCAACTTCCTCGACGTGGGCGGCGGCGCGACCAAGGAGAAGGTGACCGAGGCCTTCAAGATCATCACCTCCGATCCGCAGGTGAAGGGCATCCTGGTCAACATCTTCGGCGGCATCATGCGCTGCGACGTCATCGCCGAGGGCGTGATCGCCGCGGTGAAGGAGGTCGGGCTCGAGGTTCCGCTGGTGGTCCGGCTCGAGGGCACCAACGTCGACCTCGGCAAGAAGATCATCGACGAGAGCGGTCTGAACGTGATCGCGGCCGACAACCTGTCGGACGCGGCCGAGAAGATCGTCAAGGCGGTGAAGGGCTGAGGCCTCCGGGTCCCTGCGGAGACGCTGCACGGCGATGACGCTCGACGTCTGCACATACGAAAACCGGCCGAACGAACTCGTGCCCCTCAAGCTCCTGGTCCTGAGCCTCGCTCGCCAGGAGCCGGAGGCGCGGGTTCACGTTCCCACGGCCGGCATGCCGCAGAGGTCGCTGGACTGGCTCTCGGGTCAGGCCAACGTGGTGCTCCATCCGGAAATCGAGCTCGACGGCAAGGGCTGGGACGTCAAGCCGTCGATCCTGATCGGCCTTCTCGAGGGCGGTCTGGAGCAGGTCGTGTGGATGGACGCCGACATCATCGTCGCGCGGCCGCTGGGCGAGCTGTTCGCCGGGATGGGCCCGGATGCGCTGGGCGTCGCCGACGACGCCTACCGCAGCCGCAACGTGGGATCGCGGATCCGGGCGGAGGCCTTCGGGCTCGATGCGCCCACCGAACTCGGGTTCACGGTCAACACCTGCATCCTGCGGGCCACGCAGCGGCACCTGGGCCTTCTGCGCGACTGGCTCGGCCTGATGCGGGGCGAGGCCTACCAGCAGGGCAAGCAGACGTCGTGGGAGACCCGGCCCTTCCACCTGCTCGGCGACCAGGACGTGCTCAACGCCGTGCTCGGCGCCCGGGAAGGATCGGATCGCGCGATGGTCCGGATCAGGAGCGGGCGCGACTTCGCGCACTGCTTCCTGGACATCGACTATCCGCTCGGAGACCGGATCGCCGCGGCCCTGTCGGGCCGGATGCGCCTCTATCATGCGCATCGGGCCAAGCTCTGGCTGCGGAACCGGAACGGAAAGCCTCTCGTCTTCTCCGAGGCGGTCTCGCCCTACCGGATCGCCGCCAAGCGCCACGCCGCCGACCTCGAAGCCGGGGAGCGGACCTGGCTTGAACAAGACGCCCCCCTGGCCAGCCTGGCGCAAAGGCTGGCCGGCGGTCATCCCGACCTGGCAGGTCTCGGCCCCGCCGCCCGCGGCACGGTCATGAAGGCCCTCTACCGCCTCAACGCCTGGCGTCGGAAGACGTTGGGCGCCGAGCGGCGCGCGGCTCCTGCCGATCCCACTGAAATCAAGACCCCGCCGTCGGCTGCGCCGACGCGGACCAGCTTGTGAGGAAACCTAGAACATGGCCGTACTCGTCGACGAAAACACCAAGGTGATCTGCCAGGGCATCACCGGCTCGCAGGGCACGTTCCACACCGAGCAGGCGATCGCCTACGGCACCAAGATGGTCGGCGGCGTGACGCCCGGCAAAGGCGGGATGGAGCATCTCGGCCTGCCCGTCTTCGACGGCGTGATCGACGCCAAGGAGAAGACCGGCGCCAACGCCTCGGTGATCTATGTGCCGCCGCCCTTCGCCGCCGACTCGATCCTCGAGGCGATCGACGCCGAGATCGAGCTGATCGTGTGCATCACCGAGGGCATCCCGGTGCTGGACATGATGAAGGTGAAGCGCGCGCTGCAGGGCTCGTCCTCGATCCTGATCGGGCCGAACTGCCCCGGCGTGATCACGCCCGACGCCTGCAAGATCGGCATCATGCCCGGCCATATCCACAAGCGCGGCAAGGTGGGCGTCGTCTCGCGCTCCGGCACGCTGACCTACGAGGCCGTGCTGCAGACCACCGTCGCGGGCCTCGGCCAGTCGACCTGCATCGGCATCGGCGGCGACCCGATCAAGGGCACCGAGCACATCGACGCGCTCGAGTGGCTGCTGGCCGACGACGAGACCGAGTCGATCATCATGATCGGCGAGATCGGCGGCGCCGCCGAGGAAGAGGCCGCCCAGTTCATCGCCGACGAGGCGAAGAAGGGCCGCGCCAAGCCGATCGCCGGCTTCATCGCCGGCCGCACGGCGCCTCCGGGCCGCCGCATGGGCCACGCCGGCGCGATCATCTCGGGCGGCAAGGGCGGCGCCGAGGACAAGATCGAAGCGATGAAGTCCGCGGGCTTCGTCGTCGCCGACAGCCCTGCCGGTCTCGGCGAGGCGGTCCTGAAGGCGATGGGGCGCTGACGCGGCCTGAGGCCGCGCGGACGTCCCTGCATAGTCCCTCGTCCGGCGCGTCCCTATATGGGGGCGCGCCGGACGAACCCGTTTCGGGCCCGCCGACGAGGATCGGCGGCCCGGGGCGTCCCAGCCGGAGGCGGGCCAGCCGACCTCCGCAACCGTAGGGAGGGCGCGACAGCGCCTGAATGAGCATGACGGATCAGAGCCCCAACAAGGCCTTCCACTCCTCGTCGTTCCTGCAGGGCCACAACGCGGTCTTCGTCGAGCAGCTCTATGCGCGCTACGCGAAGGACCCGTCCTCGGTGGACGAGAGTTGGCGGAAGTATTTCGAGAGCCTGGGCGACGATCCCGCGGCCGTCGAGGCCGAGGCCGCCGGCCCCTCCTGGCAGCGCGAGGACTGGCCGCCGCAGGACTTCTCGGAGCTGACCGGCGCGCTGACCGGCGACTACGGGCCGCTTCTGGACCGTTCCCCCAAGGAGCTGGGCGACAAGATCGCGGCCAAGGCCGAGGCCTCCGGCAAGCCGGCCTCCGCCGCCGAGATCAAGCAGGCGGTGCTGGATTCGGTCCGCGCCATCATGCTGATCCGCAACTACCGCATCCGCGGCCATCTCGCCGCCGACCTGGATCCGCTGGGCCTGACCGCCCAGACCCCGCACCCCGAGCTCGACCCCCGGACCTACGGCTTCGCCGAGGCCGACATGGACCGCACCATCTTCCTCGACCAGGTGATGGGGCTCGAGACCGCCACGATGCGCGAGATCGTGGCGCTCGCCAGCCGCACCTACTGCGGCACCTTCGCCCTGCAGTACATGCACATCTCCAACGCCGAGGAGGCCGGCTGGCTGAAGGAGCGGATCGAGGGCTACGGCAAGGAGATCCAGTTCACCAAGCAGGGCCGCCGGGCGATCCTCAACAAGCTGGTCGAGGCCGAGGGCTTCGAGAAGTTCCTTCACGTCAAATACATGGGCACCAAGCGCTTCGGCCTCGACGGCGGCGAGGCGCTGATCCCGGCGATGGAGCAGATCATCAAGCGCGGCGGCGCGCTGGGCGTTAAGGAAATCGTCATCGGCATGCCTCACCGAGGGCGTCTCAACGTCCTGGCGGCCGTGATGGGCAAACCCTACCGCGCGATCTTCCACGAGTTCCACGGCGGCTCGGTCACCCCGGACGAGGTCCAGGGCTCGGGCGACGTGAAGTATCACCTCGGCGCCTCCTCGGACCGGGCCTTCGACGGCAACTCGGTGCACATGTCGCTGACCGCCAACCCCTCGCATCTCGAGGCGGTGAACCCGGTGGTGCTGGGCAAGGTGCGCGCCAAGCAGTTCCAGCTGCATGACGAGGACCGCACCGCGGTGCTGCCGATCCTGCTGCACGGCGACGCGGCCTTCGCCGGCCAGGGCGTGGTGGCGGAGTGCTTCGGCCTGTCGGGGCTGAAGGGCCACCGCACCGGCGGCACCATCCACATCGTGGTGAACAACCAGATCGGCTTCACCACGGCGCCCCACAACTCGCGCTCGTCGCCCTACCCCACCGACATCGCGCTGATGGTCGAGGCGCCGATCTTCCATGTGAACGGCGACGACCCCGAAGCGGTGGTCCACGCCGCCAAGGTGGCGACCGAGTATCGCCAGAAGTTCCACAAGGACGTGGTGCTCGACATCTTCTGCTACCGTCGCTTCGGTCACAACGAAGGCGACGAGCCGATGTTCACGCAGCCGCAGATGTACAACAACATCAAGCGGCACAAGACCACGCTGCAGCTCTACACCGACCGGCTGATCGCCGACGGCCTGATCCCCGAGGGCGAGATCGAGGACGAGAAGGCGCGCTTCCAGGCGTTCCTCTCCGAGGAGTTCGAGACCGCCAAGGAATATCGTCCCAACAAGGCCGACTGGCTGGACGGCCGCTGGTCGGGCATGGGCGCCGGCGAGGGCGAGTACCAGCGCGGCGCCACCGCCGTGCCGATGGAGCGCCTGCGCGAGGTCGGCGAGGCGATCACCGCCATCCCCGACAGCGTGAAGGCCCACAAGACCGTCGCCCGCGTCTACGAGGGCCGGCGCGAGATGCTGGACTCGGGCAAGGGCATCGACTGGGCCTTCGCCGAGGCGATGGCCTTCGGCACCCTGCTGGCCGAGGGGCACCCGGTTCGCCTCGCGGGCCAGGACTCGACCCGCGGCACCTTCTCGCAGCGCCACTCGGGCATCATCGACCAGCAGACCGAGGAGCGGTACTTCCCGCTCAACAACATCAGGTCCGGCCAGGCCCAGTATGAGGTCGTGGACTCGATGCTCTCGGAATACGCGGTGCTGGGCTACGAATACGGCTACTCGCTGGCCGAGCCCAACACGCTGACCCTGTGGGAGGCGCAGTTCGGCGACTTCGCCAACGGCGCCCAGATCATGATCGACCAGTTCGTGAGCTCGGGCGAGCGCAAGTGGCTGCGCATGTCGGGCCTGGTGATGCTGCTGCCCCATGGCTACGAGGGCCAGGGGCCGGAGCATTCCTCCGCGCGGCTGGAGCGGTTCCTGCAGAACTCGGCCGAGGACAACTGGATCGTCGCCAACTGCTCGACCCCGGCGAACTACTTCCACATCCTGCGCCGCCAGATCCACCGGACCTTCCGCAAGCCTCTGGTGATCATGACGCCGAAGTCGCTGCTGCGGCACAAGAAGGCGGTCTCGACGCTCGACGAGCTGGCGACCGGGTCGTCCTTCCACCGCGTGCTGTGGGACGACGCCGAGATGGGGACCGGCTCGGAGCTGACGCTCAAGCCCGACGCGGAGATCAAGCGCGTCGTGATCTGCTCGGGCAAGGTCTACTACGACCTGCTCGACCGGCGCGACGCCGAGGGCCGCGACGACGTCTACCTGCTCCGGCTGGAGCAGTTCTATCCGTTCCCCGCGATCTCGCTGACCAAGGAGCTGAGCCGCTTCAAGGAGGCCGAGGTCGTCTGGTGCCAGGAGGAGCCCAAGAACCAGGGCGCCTGGACCTTCGTGGAACCGAACATCGAATGGGTGCTGGGCCGCATCGGCGCCGCCAGCGGACGGCCGCGCTACGCGGGTCGTCCGGCCTCGGCGTCGCCGGCGACCGGCCTCGCCTCGAAGCACAAGCAGGAGCAGGAGACGCTTGTCTCCGACGCGCTCGGCTGACGGGAGACTGAGAAGATGGCTGTTGAAGTGAGGGTCCCGACCCTCGGCGAGAGCGTCACCGAAGCGACCGTGGCGACCTGGTTCAAGAAACCGGGCGACGCCGTGGCGGTCGACGAGATGCTGTGCGAGCTGGAGACCGACAAGGTCACCGTCGAAGTGCCCAGCCCCGCCGCCGGCGTGCTGGGCGAGATCGTCGCCGCCGAAGGCGACACGGTGGGCGTCGACGCGCTGCTGGCGATGGTCGAGGAAGGCGAGGGCAAGGCCCCCGCCCCGAAGAAGGACGCGCCGAAGGCCGAGCCGAAGGCCGAGGAGGCGCCCGCCGCGTCCGAGGACGCCGGCGGCGAGACCGTCGAGGTGAAGGTCCCCAGCCTGGGCGAGTCCGTCTCCGAGGCGACCGTCTCGACCTGGTTCAAGCAGGTCGGCGACCAGGTCGCCGCCGACGAGATGCTCTGCGAGCTGGAGACCGACAAGGTCTCGGTCGAGGCGCCGAGCCCCGTGGCCGGCGTGCTGGCCGAGATCGTGGTGGCCGAGGGCGACACGGTCCAGGCCGGCGGCGTGCTGGCGAAGATCACCGCCGGCGCCTCGGCGGGGGCCGCGAAGCCCGCGCCGAAGTCCGACGACGCCCCTGCCGCGAGCTCCGGCTCGGGCGGCAAGGACGTCGAGGATGCGCCGTCGGCCAGGAAGCTGATGGCCGAGAAGGGCCTGACGCCCGACCAGGTGAAGGGCACCGGCCGCGACGGCCGGATCATGAAGGAGGACGTGCAGAAGGCGTCTTCCGGCGGCTCCGCCCCCGCCCCGGCCCCGCAGTCGGCGCCCCGCGCGCCGGTCGCGGCCTCGGACGCGGACCGGGAGGAGCGGGTGCGCATGACGCGCCTGCGCCAGACCATCGCCCGCCGCCTGAAGGACGCGCAGAACACCGCCGCGATGCTGACCACCTACAACGAGGTGGACATGTCCGCGGTCATGGACCTGCGCAACGAATACAAGGGCGTGTTCGAGAAGAAGCACGGCGTGAAGCTCGGCTTCATGTCCTTCTTCGTGAAGGCCTGCATTCACGCGCTGAAGGAGGTCCCGGACGTCAACGCTGAGATCGACGGCACCGACGTGGTCTACAAGAACTACTACCACATGGGCGTCGCCGTCGGCACGCCCAACGGCCTGGTGGTTCCGGTGGTGCGCGACGCGGACCAGATGTCGTTCTCGGAGATCGAGAAGAAGATCGGCGAGCTCGGCGTGAAGGCCCGCGACGGGAAGCTCTCGATGGCCGAGATGCAGGGCGGCACCTTCACGATCTCGAACGGCGGCGTCTACGGCTCGCTGATGTCCTCGCCGATCCTGAACCCGCCGCAGTCGGGCATCCTGGGCATGCACAAGATCCAGGAGCGTCCGATGGTCGTCGGCGGCCAGATCGTCATCCGCCCGATGATGTACCTGGCGCTGAGCTACGACCACCGGATCGTCGACGGCAAGGGCGCCGTGACCTTCCTGGTGCGGGTCAAGGAGGCGCTGGAGGATCCCCGGCGCCTGCTGATGGACCTCTGAGGCCGCCCCGATGTCCCAGCCCGTTCGCCAAGCGATCGTCGCCGCCGCCGGCGGCGTCGCCAACGCCTCGGCGGCGGCGGGCTGGGGCCTCTGGCTGACCCGGGGCCCGGCCGGCTGGCCGGACCTCGGCATCCCGGCGCAGGGGAGCGACGCGCTCCTGTTCTGCGCCAGCCTGATGCTGGTGGGCCTGTCGCTCGCGACCCTCGCGCAGGGCCTGCTTGCGACGCCGCCCGCAGCGATCGCCGCGACCGAGACCGCCCGCCCGGTCCGGCGACGGGCCGCGCTGGCCCTGCAGCTGGGGGTGGGGGCGATCCTGCTGATCTGCCTCCTGCCCTATGTCCTCGGCGCGCCCGAGTGGTCGCCGGTCGCCATCGTCCGGCGCGTCCTGCCCGGCTGGAGCCTGCTGGTGGTGGCCTCCCTGCTCGCGACCCTGTCCGGCGCCCAGTGCCTTCGCCTCGCGCTGCGCGCCCCCGCCAAGCCCGAGGCCGGGACCTGAACCGAGGAGCCTGACCATGCCCGAAACCGTCCCCCTCGGCGGACCCGAGATCGTGGTCCTGGCGCTCGGCGGCCTCTTGCTGTTCGTCCAATTCGTGCTGATGGCGGTGCCGGCGAACCTGCAGCTGGGTCCGAAGAACACCATGGGCCCGCGGGACGAGCCGCTGGAGCTGCACGGCAAGGCCGGGCGGCTGCACCGGGCGCTGTCGAACATGCATGAATCGCTGCTGTTCTACGGCGTGGCGGCTGTCTCCGTGACGCTGCTGGGCGCGGCCTCGCCGCTCACGGCGGCCTGCGCGTGGATCTGGCTCGCGGCGCGCGTGCTCTATGTCCCCGCCTACGCCTTCGGCTGGACCCCCGGCCGTTCCCTCATCTTCGCGGTGGGCAATGGCGCCGCGCTGCTTATGATCCTCGTCGCGCTGCTGTCCTGAGCGCGCGGCCCGAACCCGCGGGCGAAGACCCGCAAGGAGGACCTTCATGTCCGAGACGGAATTCGACCTCGTCGTCATCGGCGGCGGCCCCGGCGGCTACTACTGCGCGATCCGCGCGGCCCAGCTGGGCCTGAAGACCGCCTGCGTCGAGGGACGCGGCACGCTGGGCGGCACCTGCCTCAACGTGGGCTGCATCCCCTCCAAGGCGCTGCTGCACTCGTCCGAGCTGGTGCACGAGACCGGCGACAACTTCGCCAAGATGGGGATCTCCGTCGGCGACGTCTCGGTCGATGTGGCCAAGATGCTGGAGTACAAGCAGGGCGTCATCGACTCCAACACCGGCGGGATCGAGTTCCTGTTCAAGAAGAACAAGGTCACCTGGCTGAAGGGCTACGGCAAGATCACCGGCAAGGGGCAGGTCGAGGTCTCGGGCGAGTCCGAGGGGACCTACAAGGCGAAGAACATCGTCATCGCCACCGGCTCCGACGTCGCCGTGCCGCCCTTCGTGGAGCTGGACGAGGAGCGGATCGTCTCGTCGACCGGCGCGCTGGAGCTGAAGGAAGTCCCCAGGAAGATGGTGGTGATCGGCGCCGGCGTGATCGGGCTCGAGCTCGGCTCGGTCTGGCATCGGCTGGGCGCCGAGGTCTCGGTCATCGAGTATCTCGACCAGATCACCCCCGGCATGGACGGCGAGATCTGCAAGACCTTCCAGCGCACGCTGAAGAAGCAGGGCATCGACTTCACGCTCGGCGCCGCGGTGCAGTCGGTCGAGAAGGGCGAGCGCCTGACCGTGAAGTACAAGATGCGCAAGGACGACTCCGAGAAGGAGATGGAGTGCGACGTCGTCCTCGTCGCCACCGGCCGCAAGCCCTATACGGAAGGCCTCGGCCTGGACGACATGGGCATCGAGCTCGACAACCGCGGCCGCATCGTGGTGGACGAGCACTTCAAGACCCGGCTCGACGGCTGCTATGCGATCGGCGACGTGATCGCGGGCCCGATGCTCGCCCACAAGGCCGAGGACGAGGGCGGCGCGGTGGCCGAGATCATCGCCGGCCAGGCGGGCCACGTGAACTACGACGTGATCCCCTCGGTGATCTACACCTCCCCCGAGGTCGCCGCCGTCGGCAAGACCGAGGAACAGCTGAAAGAGGAAGGCCGCGCCTACAAAGTGGGAAAATTCCCCTTCATGGGCAACGGCCGGGCCAAGGCCAACCTGGTCGCGGACGGCTTCGTCAAGATCCTGGCGGACAAGGAGACCGACCGGATCCTGGGCTGCCACATCATGGGCCCCGCCGCCGGCGACCTGATCCATGAGGTGTGCGTCGCGATGGAGTTCGGCGCCGCGGCCGAGGATCTCGCCCGCACCTGCCACGCCCACCCGACCTTCTCCGAGGCGGTGCGCGAGGCGGCGCTCGCCTGCGGCGACGGCGCGATCCACGCCTGAGGCTCCGCGCCCCCGGATGTCCAACGCCCCGCCGCCGGCCAGCGGCGGGGCGTTTCCATTCGTCGGCCCGGCTTTTCGCCCGATGGGTGGCGGGGACGCCGCCTTCGGCGCTAGACTGTTTCCCTAGCGACAGCCGGACGACGCCCTGGGGTGGGGCGCCGGCGCGACATGGGGAAACGACGTCATGACCGCCACGCATCTGCGCGCGCTGGGCCTCGGCCTGGCGGGACTCGCCGCCTGCGCCCTCGCGGCGCCGGCCGTCGCGATCACCATCCAGATCGGCGACGTGGACAGCTTCGGCTATGACGCCTCGGACCCTAACCTGAAGAACGTCGACGGCGTCCAGGTCGACCTGAACGACGACGGCTTCATCGGCGTGGACGAGGGGCTGCCCGACCTCAACCAGAACGGCGTCGTGGCCAACACCGCCGGCGACAACATCGACAACCGCAGCGCGGCCGAGGCGGCGGACCCGATCCTGAAATGGACCGACGTATCGCTGTCGACCACCTTCGCCGAAGGCCCGGGGCGGATGAGCGACATCGCCTTCACCCTGAATTTCGCCGCCCCCTCGCCGGGCGAGGCGGACTATGTCGACCACTTCTTCAACATCCTGGGCGGCGACATCGGCGACCCGGGCGGCTCCGTGAACGTGGACGGCACGATCCAGACCCTGACCAGCTTCGCGGGCGAGGGGCTGCTGGACGGCGGCGTCACCCTGACCTCGGTGGGGGTGCCCCTGTCGGCGATGCTTGACGGAGTGCTGACCATCTCCTTCTCCGGCGCCGACCCATATATCTTCATCGACGCGATGCTGCTGGACGCGCAGCAGCGGGCGCCCGAAGCTGCGGTTCCGCTGCCCGGCGCCGCCGGGCTGATGGCCGCGGGCGTGCTGGCGCTGGGCGCCCTGCGCCGCCGCCGCGCGACCGGCTGACGAACGGAGAGGGGCCCGCGCCGCCCGCCCTCCGCAGCGATGGAGGGACCTGCGCGATGACCGACCCGATGCGGCTGGAGGGCGAGATCGCCTTCGAGGTGACCTCCGTCACGCCCGAGCGCACGCGGGGCGAGATGCCGGTGCAGCCTGGCATCCTCAACCCCTTCGGCACCGTGCATGCCGGCGCGCTGGTCTGGTTCGCCGACGTGCTCGCCACGCGCCACGTCTTCGGCGACGGCGCGGTCGAGGCCGGCATGGCCTCCTTCCCCGTGGCGGTGACGCTGAACGCGCAGCTGCTGTCCAACCGCAACGATGGGGTGCTGAGCGGCGAGGCGACCTGGGTCAAGCAGGGCCGCCGCGTCTCCACCGTGCGCACGCTGGTTTCGGGGCCCGACGGCCGGGTTCTGCTCGATCTCACCTCCACCCACGTCTCCGCGCGCTGAGCCGCGCCGGCGCTCCGCTCCGGCGGCGGCGGGGGTGGGCGGCAGCACAAAGTTTGAGGCCGAGGTCCAGAAGCCGGCGTCGGGCACGGCAATCTGCTTGTCGGCCATGATGCTGAAGGTCAACCGATGCCGACCGCGCAGCGCTTCGGG
>CAXGVP010000009.1:0-18754 GCA_964013055.1 uncultured Albimonas sp. | reverse complement strand
CCGCCGCTCTCGTAGGCGTCGAAGCCGTAGGCAATCATCAGCGCCTGCAGCGCCGCACGCGGGGACTGGGTGGCCTGCTGGACGAACCCGTCGACCAGCGCATGCAGCCCGGTCACGTCGATGTCGGTCAGCCCCGCCTCGGCGCAGATCTCGGCCACCACCCGGTCCAGCGAGGCGGAGGCCACGCGCCCGTTCAGCCAATGCCCGTATTCGTAGTTGGAGCCGTCCGACCACAGATCAGGCCGCCCCGGGAACGCCGGCCAGGGCCGCGCATCCCAGGTCCACACGTGGACGTTGGACAGGTCCAGCATCCGGTCGCCATAGCGGGTCGAATACGGGTTGTTCGCCGCCTTCCCCCAGTGCAGCTGCATCGCCTGGATCATGCGGCGCTGGATCAGGTCGTCCCGCAGGCCGGAGGAGAAATGCGGCAGCGCGTTCTCCGAGCTCTTGGGGTCCACGAAGACGTTGGGCTGGTTCGTGCCCTTGTCGACCGCGCCGCAGCCGATCTCGGTCAGCCAGATCGGCTTGGACTTCGGCCGCCAGTTCGTCCGCTCGGTCTGGCGCACCCCGTCGATCCGGTCGAAGTGCATGTTCGACCACCAGCTGCGGATATCCTTGGCCCGCCACACCCATGGCTCCCCGTACCAGTCCTCGATCGGGGTGCGCACCTGGTTCCGCCGATCCTCGTCGGAGGCGTAGTACCAGTCGTAGTTCTCCCCCGCCTCGAAGCGCGAGGCGAGGTAGTCGAGGTCATAGATCGTCGGCGAGATCTCGGCGTCGAGGTGATCGAACCCGTCGCGCCAGTCGGTCAGCGGCGCATAGTAGTCGATGCCCACGAAGTCGATCGCCGGGTCGCTCCACAGCGGATCGAGGTGGAAGATCCGGTCGCCGCTGCCGTCGCCGGGGTTGTGGCCGAAGTACTCGGACCAGTCGGCCGCGTAGCCGATCTTCGTGCCGCCCCCCAGCACCTCGCGCACGTCGCCCGCAAGCGTCTTCATCCGCTCGACCGCCGGATACGCGGTCCTGGCCGAGCGAACCTGCGTCAGGCTGCGCATCTCCGAGCCGATGCAGAACGCGTCCACGCCCCCCGCCAGCGCGCACAGATGCGCGTAGTGCAGGATGAAGCGGCGATAGCGATGCGCGCCGGTCCCCGAGAACGCCACCGTGTCGCCGGAGGGCGCGAAGTCCCCCACCTGCGCGTCGCCGAAGAAGTCGTCGACCTGGGTCTCGGCCGCCGCGGTCTGGTCAGGCGAACCCGCCTGCCCCGCCGCCGGCATCTGCGTGATGCGCCCGCGCCAGGGAAAGGCCGCCTGCTCGCCGCCGCCCCAGGGATCCGGCTTGCCGTTGCCCGGCGCCACGTCCATCAGGATGAAGGGGTAGAACACCACCCGCAGCCCGCGGCTCTTCAGCTCGCGGATGTAGCGCACCACCGAGCCGTCCGAGGGCGTGCCCCCGTAGATCGGCCGCTGGTCCCCGTCGCGCGACACCAGATAGGCGACGTCGCGCGTCTCTCCGCCGACGGTCCAGACATGGGGCGCAGTGACCTTGTCCTCGTACTCCACGCCCGGACGCACCTGGCAATTGGCGCAGCGCAGGTCGTCGCCGAACCAGCTGACCACCAGCGAGACGCTCTCCAGCTCCGGCAGCTCGTCCAGCAGCTGGTCCAGCGCCACCACCGCGTCGGTGCGGTCGGACCAGGCGTTGAGGTTGAGGTATTTCTCCTGCCCCTCGCCCAGGATCTCGCGCACGGGCTCGGTCTCCAGCACGAACTCGCCGGAGCCGGGGATCATCGTCACGCCCTTGACGACCTTGTGGATGCGCAGCTCGCCCTCCTCGCCGACCTCGACGTTCGAGGGGGTCTTGGGGCGACGGAACACCTCGACGCTGATCTGGGGGACGCGGTTGCCGAACTGGCCGACCGGGACGTCCTCGAACACCATGTAGGCCAGGCCGCGGAAGGCCGGCGTGTTCTCCTCGCCTTCCACCGCCTCGATGGCAGGGTCGCGGCCCTGCCCCTCGGTCCCGCGATGCAGGCGCCAGTTCAGCGCGTCGATGTTGATCTGGCGGCCGTCCGCCCAGATCCGGCCGATGCGGGTGATCGGCCCCTCGCACAGGGCGATCGCGAAACTGATGGTGTAGGAATATTCGGTGACGGTCGTCCCGCCTCCGCCGCCCTTCCCGCCGTGCTCCTCGCGGTTCACATGCTCCTTGAAGCGGGTGGACCAGATCACCTGTCCCGCCACGCGCATGCGGCCATAGACGCGCGCGATCGGCGCGCCCTCGTTGGCCGCCTGCACCCGCAGGGTCGAGGCGCGGCCGCGCTCCACGGCGCGCCCGCCCCCGCCCAGGATCTTCTGGTCGATCAGCCCGCCGACGACCGCGCCCGCGGCCTGCCCCAGCGCCATCGCGCTGACGCCGGCGATGCCGCCCCCGACGGCGCCGCCGACAGCGGCGCCTGCGGCGGCAAGAACCAAAGTCGCCATGGATCACTCCGGAAAGCTGAAGGCCGCCGCAATGCGCCGACGCCAGGACGGCCCGAGGGACGAGCCCACCACCCCACGCCCCGAGTAGGCGTGGATCATCCGGGGCTCGTCCCCCCCGGTCTCGACCAGGATTCCAAGATGCTTGGCCGGCCCCTGCGCGCGCATCCGGAACAGGAGCACGTCGCCCTTCCCCGCAGCCGCCAGAGGGATCTCGCGCATCAACCGACGGCAGGCGTCGAACAGGCGCTCCTCGCGGCTCGCCTCCATCCAGCCGGGCGAATAGGGCGGCGGGGTCTCGGGCTCCTCGCCCAGCACCTCGCGCCAGACGCCACGCACCAGGCCCAGGCAATCGGCGCCCGCGCCCTTCGCGCTCGCCTGGTGGCGATAGGGCGTGCCCAGCCAGCCGCGCGCCGCGGCCACGATCGCCGCCCGCCGCGCCTCAGCCATGGAACAGCGAGCCGCCGTCATGCACCTCGTCCGCCCGCGGGTAGGCTGTCATCCAGTCCTCCCCCGGCATCAGCGGAAACCCGCGGAAATTCAGGAAATTCGCGAACTTGGCCTTGCAGGTCGACGAGGTCTTGTCGCACCCCGCCAGCAGTTTCAGCGAGTCGCCCGCCTCGATGGCCGCCGCCGGCGTGTTCCACAGATCGACGACCATCAACCCCGCCTGCGCATAGAAGCGGCGCACCGACACGACCCGCCCCGCGTTCGCGCCCGAGGTCCACTCGACCTTGCCATTGTCGAACCATCCCGCCGGGCTGCCCGCCGCGTTCCCGCTCACCGAGAACCGTCGCGCATCCTGCACGCCCAGGACCTCGCCGGTCTTCGAGAACGCCCCGTCCAGCACCACCCCGCAGCGCGCATCGCCCAGCTCCGCATCGCAGGAGCGCTGGAACACCCGCCCCAGCGGCCGGTTCAGCGCCTCGGAGCGGCCCAGGATCTCCAGCTCGAAGGCCAGGTCCCCACGCCGGATCTCGCCGACCACGCCGACCGAAAGCTTGGCGCGCTCGTCAGTATCCTCGAAATTGACCACCCAGCGCGTGACCTCGGCCCCGTCGTAGAGCCCCGCCAGGATGTCCTTCTCCCGGATCGCGTCCGAGCGAAGCGCGCCCATCGTCTCCTGGTTGTCGACCGCCAGCCCCAGCGAGCTCTCGGCCTGCGTGCCCTCGAAGCCGGTCTCCGGCTCGAAGTCCACGCCGCCGAAGCGCAGCGGCAGGTCATGGTCGGTGAAGCCCAGCTCCACCCCGTCGCGCCGCTTCACCACCCAGCAGCGGCACAGCGTCGTCGTCTCTTCATCCAGATGAAGGTCGAGCTGCTCGTCCAGCGTCCGCATCAGATCCGCACCTCCACCACCGGGATCGAGGGGATCTCGCCCGCCTCCAGCGCCGTCAGGCTCCACACGATCCGGTCGGTGTCGAAGCGCACGGGCACGTCGAACTCGAAGCCCGCGGTGATCGCCTGACCGGCGGCGGGCGGGGTCACGAAGCTGATCTCGCCGGTCGCGTCGGCCACCACGAAGTCCGCGGCCAGGAACTGCTCGACCCCGTCGACGGCGACCTTCGTGGTCCCCGTCACCGGCTTCTGGATTACCCGGATGTAGGGGTTCGCCGCCGCCTCATAGCTCTTGGTGAGCTGGAACACGGTGGTGGTCCCGTCGCCGGTCGCGATCAGCTGGTCGCCGGCCGAGACCTCCTCGGAGGGCGCGCAGGACTTGAAGTCCAGCCAGTCCTTCCAGCGGAACCCGTGCAGCTGGCCGCGGCGCGCCTCGAAGAAGGCCACCACCTCCTGCAGGTCGTCCAGGCTCGACAGCCCGATCCCCGCGTCGTAGCTGCGCCGCGAGTCCGCCCAGTTGGTGTTGCGCTTTTCGTAGCCGTTGGCGAGCGTCACGATCTCCGTGCGCCGCATCGGGCCGCCGGTCGAGCCGACCGACAGCGTGTCGGGAAACCTCACCTCGTGAAAGGCCATCTCCGCCTCCTGTCTGCGCGCCCTGCCCTTGCGGACCGCGTCACCCGTTGCGCACGCCCATCTGCACCGCCCGCGCCACCTGCGCGGCGACCTGGCTGCGGGACTTGCCGAACCCCGCGACGTCAGGGGTCGAGACGTTCACGGTCACGTTCACCGACCGCCCGCCGCCCCCTGCGGCGACGCCCAGCCGGCCGTCCGCGCCGCGCTGCAGGGGCAGGATCGCCTCAGGCCCCGCCTCGCCCATCAGCCCCGCGCCGCCGCGCATCCCGAACAGCGTCGGCCCCTCGACGACGCCCCCCCCCGCAAAAGCCCTCAGCCGCCCGCCCGAGAAAGCGCCCCCCGCCGCGAACGGCGAGATCCCCCCCAGCAACCCAGAGATCCCGGAGGTCAGCGCCGAACTCAGCGCCCCATGCACCGGCCGGATCGCCGCATCGAAGGTGCGCCCCGCGAGGTCCGTCCCCAGCCGGCGCATCACGTCGGAGGCCCCCGCCCCCCCCGTGATCATCCGGTCGAAGGCCGAGCGCAGCGAGCCCGAGATCGCCCCCGCAAGCCCCTGCGCCTCGCGCGAGGTCTCGCGCATCTCGCCGCGCAGGCGCGCCATCTCTTCGGCCACGCCCTGCGCCAGGCCCTGGGCCTCCTCGCCGGCCGCGCCGAACTCGCGCAGCGCGCCCGAGAGATCGCCGTCCAGGTTCTCGGTCATCCATCCGCCTCCCGCGTCACGTCAGGGAACCGCGCCCGCAGCGCCTCCAGGTCCGCGCGCCCCATCGGCGCGGCTCCCTCGCCCAGGAAGGGTTCGGAGGCCGCCAGGAACTCGCGCGGGGTCATCTCCCAGAAGTCCCGCGGCGTCATCCGCAGGACCCCCAGCCCGAAGCGCATCATCGCCGGCCAGTCCATCGCTCAACCGTCCTCGCCCAGGGGGGCGAAGGTGGCGGCCAGCAGGCGCGCCGCCGCCCGCGCCGCTCCACCCGCGCCCCCCTCGAAACTCATCGACGCGATCTGCTCGTCCGAAGCCGCAAGGCCTCCGCCGCGCAGTCCCGCGCCAAGCAGCGCCACCGGGTCCGCCGCGCCGAAGTCGCCCGCCTCGAAGCGGGCGATCAGTCCCGGCAGGCCCTTGGCGTCCAGCCGCGTCTCCAGTTCCGCCAGCGCGCCCAGCGTCAGCCGCATCGCACGCCGCTCGCCCTCGACGACGACCTCCGCCTCGCCTCGCGCCGCGTTGACCATCTCAGATCGCCACGAAGCTCACGGCGCCGGCCGAGGCGAGCGCGATCTCGTAGACCGCCTCGCCGTCGTGCTGGCCCGAGTACTCCAGCGCGGTGATCTGGAAGGTCCCTTCCAGCGTGCCGAAGTCAGGCACAACCACCTGGAAGTCGGGGGCGGCGCCATCGAAGAAGGCCTGGCGCAGCGTCGCGTCGGTCTCGTCGTCCAGGAACACGCCCGAGCCCGATATCGAGGCCGAGCGCAGCCCCGCCCCCGCCAGCAGCTGCCGCCACCGCCCCGCCGAGCCGACATGCGTGACGTCGACCGTCTGCGCATTGAAGGCGATGCGCGTGGCGCGAAGCCCCGCCACCGTCACATAGCCGCTTCCGGTGTTCACCTTCAGCAGCAGGTCCTTACCGCTCTGAGCCGCCATTTTTCGCGCCCTCTCTTGGCTTTAAGCTTCGATCCTGAAGCGAAAGCGCAGCTCGATGGCGCGCCCGCCCGTCCGCTCGCGCCGTGCGCGCGCGCCCCGGAAATCCGCGGTGGCGACGCGGCCCTGCGACAGCGCCGGCAGCGGCCCCAAGACCGCCGCGCTGACCGCCTCGGCCGCGACCTTCGCCGCCGCGAAACCCTCATCCGTTCCGTGAACCGTGACCTCGAAGTCATGGATGGCGCCGGACAATCCCTGCGCCGACCAGTCCGAGACCCGCTCGTCGCCGAGCGTCACGAACACTCCAGCCGAGGCATCCGCCGCCTCCGCATGAGGCGGCGCGTCATAGATCCGATCGCCCACCAGCGTCGCCAGCGTGGCCGAGCCGGTCAGCGCCGCGTAGACCGCCTCCTGCAAGGCGAAGGACGCGCGATAAGTCATTACACTGCTTCCTCTTCCGCCCAGCAGGCCAGGAACCGCCCACGCGGGTCCGCCTCGGCGACCCCGGTGATCCGGAAGACGCGCCCCCCCTCGCGGAACCGCTGATCCGCCCGCGGCCGCAGGTCCGAGCCCACCGGCACCGACCGCACCAGGATCCGCCAGCGCACCCGGGACCTCTCCCGCCCCCGCTCCTCGCCCTCGGATGCAGAGCGCGCTTCAAGCGAGGCCCAGAAGCTCGCCACCTTCCCCCAGGACCGCTGCCATCCGCCGGCCCCGTCCGGGCTGCGGATCTCCTCCTCCAGCGCCAGCTTGCGGTTCAGCAGCGGCGCAAAGGGCTGGTGCGGCCTCACAGCCGGATCTCCCGGTGGCGGGAGACCAGCGCCTCGACCCCATACGGCGCCTCCCGCGCCGGATCGGCCGAGACCTGGCGCTGCTCATAGTATTGAGCCGCCAGCAGCATCACCGCCTGGCGCAGATCGGGCGGAACCGTGTTCCAGTCCTCGCCATAGCCCGCGGTGAGCTCGATCTCGATCCGCCCGCCGGTCGGCACGCTCGGCAGCGCCCGCCCCCGCGCCCCCTCCAACCGCGGCCGATGAGCCGCCGGAACCAGCGCATAGGTCGACGGATCCGCCGTCGCCCAGCCGCCTTCCGCGTCGAGCAGCGTCACCGCATTGATCCACGACACCGGCGCCACCGGGATTGGCTCGGCGAAGCCGTCGCGCCAGCGCGTCACCGTCCAGGTGAACTTGCGTGCGATCAACGCCTTGCCGGTCATTCCTTCCACGACGGCTGCGGCCGCCCGGGCATAGAGGTCCAGCGCCCCGCGCTCCTCCTCCTCCAGCCCCTCAGGCAGACGCAGGTGGGCCGCCAGTTCAGCCAGCGGGATCGGCGCCCAGGGGGCCGGCTCCAGTTCGCTCAGCATTCTCGATCCTCCTCAGCCGGCCGCCACGCGCACCAGCACGCTGCGCGACAGCACCCGCGCCTCGCTGGTCCGCACCCGGTTCGCGACGTGGTAGAGATGCCCGGGCCGCCCGCCCGTCAGCACCGCGGTCGCCGTCGCGCCGGCCTGGGTCGAACTCGCGACCGCCAGCGCCAGCGCGTCCATCTCGTCGGGCACGACGGTCCAGCCCAGGTCCTCGGTCACGGTCTCGCCGGGGGCGAGATCGGAATAGAGCACGGCGAAGGGCCGCTCCTCGGCCGGCGCCTTGGTCACGTATTCGGTCATGGTCCCGCCCTCGCCGCGCTCGCACGCTCTCTCAAGCGCGGCCGCGACCCATCTGGATTCGTTGGAAGATAGACGCCTTCGCGCAGGCCCGGTCACGTGGGGAAGCAGGTCGCGGACGTATCACGCGAAGGCGTCCGGCCGGCCCCGCAGGGCCCAGCCTCCGCGGCCCGGGTCAGGAACCGGGCCGCGGGTCACGCTTCAGCTCCGGGCCTCAGGGGGCCGAGAACTTCAGCAGCTTGATCGCCGAGAAGTCGGTGACGTCGCCGCCCACGCGCTTGGTGGCGTAGAACAGCACGTGGGGCTTGGCCGAGAACGGATCGCGCAGCACCCGCAGGTCGGGACGCTCGGCGATCGTGTAGCCGGCCGCAAAGTCGCCGAAGGCGATGGACCGGCTGTCCGCCGCGATGTCCGGCATGTCCTCGCAGATCAGCACCGGGTAGCCCATCAGGCGCGCCGGCTCCCCGGCCGCCAGCCCGTCCGACCACAGGAAGCGGCCGTCCGCGTCCTTCATCTTGCGCACCGCGCCGGCGGTCTTCGAGTTCATCACGAAGCTCGCCTTGGCGCGGTAGCGGGCGCCCAGCGCGTAGACCAGGTCGACGATCGCGTCGGCCGGGTTCAGCGCGTTGAAGTCGCCCGCCTGCCCGGTGACCACATGCTCGAGCTGCCCCCAGACGCCGGTCCCCTCCGCCACCGAGGCGTAGTCGAGGATCCCGGTCGGCTGATCGCCGCCGTCGCCGCTGATGAAGGCCGAGCTCTCGGCGCGGGCGAACTTGTCCGCGATCCGGTCGGCCAGCCAGCCCTCGATGTCGAAGGCGCTGTCGTCCAGCAGCCGCTGCGAGGCCTTCGGCAGGGCCGAGAGCTCATGCAGCGGGATCGACACGCGCTCGATGGTCGGCGTCGAGCTTTCAGCGACCGAGCCGGCCTCGGTGGACCAGCCGTGGCCGAAGTCCTCGTGGTCGACCAGCACGTCGAAGGCGTTCGACTCCACCTGCACCACGTTGGCGACCGAGCGGATCGAGCCCGCGCCGCTCAGCACCCCCTGGATGCGCGCCGCGGTCTGCGGATCGACCAGGTAGCCGCCCTCGGCGTTGACCGACGTCGAGAGCCCCTTGCGCTCGATCTGCACGCCGCGCAGGGCGTCGTCGTCGCCGGTGCGCAGGTAGGCCGACAGCGCCTTGCGATGGGGCGCCTCCGCATCCGACGCCCGGCTGAGCGCGGGACGCGAGCCGACCGAGGCCGCCTTGCGGTCGATCTGCTCGAGCCGGTCGTCCTGGGCGCGCATCCGCGCCTTCACTTCATCCTGGAAAGCGCCGAATTCCTTGAGAAATCCCGCAACCGCCGACTTGGCCTCGAGGCCGTGGCCCATGTCCTTCATCCTGGATATTCCTTCATCCACAGATCGTCAGGTTCGCCGCGATGCGCCGCTTCAGCGGCCCCGCGCCTCGCTCAGCGCCTCGGCCAGGGCGGCCTCGAACGCATCCTCGTCGCCGTCGGCCACGGCCGCCGACGCGCGCGCTTCGGGCAGCATGGGGAAGGTCACCAACGAGACCTCCCACAGGTCCACCTCCAGCAACGAGCGGCCGCCCTGGGGCGACCGTCCCGCCTTCACCGCGCGGTAGCCGATGGACAGCCCGTCCACCGCCCCCGCACGCAGCAGCGCCAGCGCTTCCGCGCCGCGCCGCACCTCGGTCATCAGCCGGCCCGAGACGCGCAGCCCCCGGCCGTCCTCGCGCACGACGTCCCAGACGCCGATCGGCTCGCCCGGATCGTGCTGCCACAGCAGCTTCACCGAGCGTCCGGCCTCCCGCATGCGCCGCAGGCTGGCTTCGAACGCGCCCTCCTCGACCACGTCGCCGGAGGCGTCCGCGATCCCGAACCACGAGGCGTAGCCCTCGATCCGCCCGTCGTCGGCCACCGTCGCCACCTGGTCGAAGGCGACGAATTTCGTCTCCAGCCCAGGCAGTTGCCGGGCGGAGTTCGATCCGTAGGTCATCTCGGACCCCCCTCAGGGATGAAACCGGCCGTCCATCACGACCGACACCAGCTGCCCCAGCATCGCCGTGGCCACGCCGAACACCGCAACCCAGAGACGTTTCTCAAGCCGATCAACGGTCTCGTCGATCTTCTTGAGAGACAGCTCCAGCGCCGCCCAGCGTTCGTCCAGCACTCGCTCCAGCGCTTCGATGCGGGCATGGGCGCTGTCGAACGGCTCGTAGAGGTATCGGGACCCCGAGCCCTGGGACCGCAGCGAACTCCGGTTCATCGCGCGCCGCCCGGGGGCAGCCCCAGCATCGCGCGCTTCTCGTCCTCGCTGAGGAAGTCCGCCTCCGTCACCCGCCGCCACAGCGCCTCCCGCTCCGGCGCCAGCGCCGGCAGGGCGTCGAGGTCGGGCTTCAGCACGATCGCCTCCCCGGCCTGCGCCGAGAGCCAGGCCGCGAAGCCCGCCGCCACCTTGCTCACCAGCGGCAGCACCGTCTGGCGATAGAAGGCGCGGTTGGCTTCCTGGTAGTTGGCGTAGGTCGCGTCGCCGGGGATCCCCAGCAGCATCGGCGGCACGCCGAAGGCGATGGCGATGTCGCGCGCCGCCGCCGTCTTGGTCTGCAGGAACTCCATGTCCGAGGGGCTGAACCCCATCGGCTTCCAGTCGAGCCCGCCCTCCAGCAGCATCGGCCGCCCGGCGTTGCGCGCCCCCTGGTGGTTCTCCTCCAGCTCCTCGACCAGGCGTCGATACTGGCTCTCGGTCATCGTGCCGCCGTCCGCCGCCCGATAGACGATGGCGCCCGAGGGTCGGGCCGCATTGTCCAGCAGCGCCTTGGACCACCCCCCCGCCGAGTTGTGGATGTCGACCGAGGCCATAGCGGCCTCCATCGGCGACATCCCGTAGTGGTCGTCCAGCGGATGGAAGGTCTTCAGATGCAGGATCGGCTGCGCCTCGGGCGACATGTCGAACCGCACCTTCTTGGCTCCGACGGCATACTCATAGGCCTCCGGCCAGCCGTCCGACCCGGGGATCACCCGCATCCGGTCCGGCCGCAGCGCATAGAGCTCCGCCGGCAGGCCCGAGGCGAGCGTCCCCGCCGCCTCGACGAACGCGTCCCCCGACAGCAGCAGGTGCCCGTAGACGCTCTCGAGGAACGCCGCGCGGACCTGACCCGGGTTGGGCCGCTCAAGCAGACGGGCGGCCGGGTGCACCTCCAACCGGCGCACGCCGTCCGAGAGCACCATCGGCACCGCCGCCGCCGCCTCGGCCACCATCCGCACGCAGCGGAAGCCGATGACGTTGCGCCCGAAACCGTTGCGCGCCAGGCTCACGGAATCCCGCGGCGACCACGCCGCCCGCCCCGTCGTCGCCCAGGCCACCGCCGCGCCCACGGCCGAGGCCTTGGCCTCGCTCGCCGCCGCCGCCTGGCGCGCAGGCGAGGTCTCGGCCGCGCTTCGCAACCAATTGAAAGCCATCGGCCTTCTCCCTTGCTTGTCAGCTGTCGCCCGCGCGGGCGTCTCAGATCCGCCGCACCCGTGGGCGCGAGTCCTCGCCCTTGCGCAGCTCCGTCACCGCCCAGACCAGCGCGTCCACGCGGTCGGGGCTGCCCTCGCGCGGGTCGCGCTTCGGGCCGAAGGCGCACATCTGGTCCTCCAGCAACGGGAAGCTCCCGACATGGCGGACCAAACCGCGCTCGTAGGCCATCGCCGCCGGCTCGGCCCGCAGGTGCTTGCCGCGCGTGGCGCTGACGCCCGAATAGGCGACCTCCGGGTCCACCTGGCGGATCAGGGCCTCGACCATCTCGCCGCCCTGGTTCACCTCGGCCACCACCCGGTCGGCCTGCCACTCGTGGTAGGCGTCGACCGCCCGCCGCGCCCAGGCGAGCGGCGCGGCCCCCTTCACCGTCAGGTCCGCCAGCACCCAGACCACGCCCTGCGCGCAGATCCCCGCCACGACCATGCCGCAGCTGTCCGCCGAGGCCCCCGAGGTCGCGGCGGGGTCCACCGCCACCACGATCCGCGCCAGCGGCGGCGCCTTGGCCGCCCGCTGCGCGTCCAGAGCGGCGCGCGACCACAGCGCGCCTTCCACGTCGTCCAGGAGCTCCCCGCCCAGCTCCTGCCGGGCAAAGCCGGTCTGCCCGAACTGCCGCTCCATCGCGGCCAGGAACTCGGGCGCCAGGTTCGCCGCATTGGCCTCGGTGGGCGCGCGGGTCACCACCGTGTCGCCCGCCTCCAGCAGCTGCTTGAGCAGCGGCGTGCGCCGCGGCGTCGTCGTGACCAGCGCCCGAGGCGCCTCGCCCAGCCGCAGCCCCAGGCCCAGATTGTCCCAGGTCGCCGCGCCTCGACGCCATTTCGCCAGCTCGTCGCACCACGCGGCGTCGAACTGGGGGCCGCGCAGCGCCTCCGGCTGGCTCGCCGAGAACGCCTGCGCCTCCGCCCCGTTGGGCCAGCGGAGCAGGCGGCGCGTCGCCACCCACTCCGGCCGGCGATCAGGGGGCGAACAGGCCCTGATGCCCGACGGCCCCTCGATCATCACCTCGCGGACCTGGTCGAAGGTCTCGCCGACCAGGGCCAGGCGCGATCTCGCCCCCGCCGCCATCGGCGTCCCCCCTTCGACCAGGGACCGCACCCACTCGGCCCCGGCGCGGGTCTTGCCCGCGCCGCGGCCCCCCAGGATCACCCAGGTCCGCCAGCTTCCGGGCGGCGGCGCCTGGTACCCCGCAAGGCGCCAGACCTCGAAGGTCCAGCGCATCGACGCCGCCGCCCCGTCGCTCAACCCCTCGACGAAGCGTCGCCGCTCAGTCTCGTCCAGAGAGGCGAGCCAGCTCGCCCAGGATCTCCCGTCTGGCGGCGTCGAGGTCCACGTCCCCGTCGTTCCGCCGCCCCCGCTTTTCGATGTCTGCGACAAGCTTGTCCTCGCATCTGCACAGCGTGGCGATGGCGGACTGGAGGCGCGTGATCTCCTCCGCCATCTTCTTCGCCCGGGCCCCGTCCTCGGCCTCCTCCGAGACCTCGGCCTCCTCCATCGCCAGCGCGAACTGGTCGATGCGCCTCAGCAGCAGGCCGTGAAGCCGCAGGAAGGTCCGGTGCGCGGTCTGGAGATCGCCCAGGGGGTCGGGCGCATGGTCATCGCGGTTCATCGGGTCTCCCTCGTCGACCCTGATCCGCCCGCAACGAAAAAGAGCCCCGCGACCGATCGGTCGGGAGCCCTGTTTTCGCCTGCTTGTCCCAGCGTGCTCTCTTTCTATCCGAGAGCGTTCGCGATGTCAATCGCTAAATTCTGGGTTGTGCAAAGAACGCCGAGTCAGTCCCCGGCGTTCCGCTGCCGCTCGATCAGGCGCCACCGCGCGACGTTGCGGTTGTGCTCGGCCAGGGTGCGCCCGAAGGCGTGCCCGCCGGTGCCATCGGCGACGAAATACAGGTAATCCGTCTCCTCCGGGTTCACCGCCGCCTCGATCGAGGCGCGCCCCGGGTTGGCGATCGGCGTCTCCGGCAGCGCCGGGATGATGTAGGTGTTCCATGGCGTCGGCGCGTCCAGTTCACTACGGCGCAGACCGCGGCCCAGCGGCGCCTTGCCCTCGGTGACGCCATAGATCACCGCCGGGTCGGTCTGCAGCTTCATGCGCCGCTTCAGCCGGTTCTCGAACACCGAGGCCACCGCCCCGCGCTCCTCCGGCGCCCCGGTCTCCTTCTCGATCAGCGAGGCGAGGATCAGCGCCTCCGCCTTGTTCGAGATCGGCAGGTCTTCGGCCCGGTTCGCCCATGCGGCATCCAGGATGCGCGCCTGCTCGGCCTGCATCCGGGTGATCAGCGCCTGGCGGGTGTCGCCACGGTTCACCTGGTAGGTCTCGGGGGCCAGCGTGCCCTCGGCCGGCATCTCGGCGATCTCGCCGGTCAGCACGTCCATCGCCTCGATCTGCTGGACCACCTGCCAGACGGTCGAGCCCTCGACCACGGTGATCCGATAGGTCACCCGCTCGCAGGTGGACTGGTCGACCACGCACTGCATGGCGTCCTGCATCGAGATGCCCGCCGGCATCAGGAACTCTCCCGCCTGGATGCGTGAGCCGAGCTTCTCGTAACGCGCCCCCAACCGGAAGATCCGCGCGTCCGAGATGACGCCCGCTTCCTCAAGGATCTGCGATGTCCGGGTCAGGTTGGCGCCCGAGGGCACCATGATCTGGACCGGCTCCTGCGCGGGGCCCTCGCCGGTCCACTGGTTCACGCCCCACCCGATGACCCCCGCAAGGATCACGCCCAGAACGATGAAGATCGTCAGCGCATTCGCCGCGACGTGGCGCATGCCGCGATCAGTCCATCTTCCCGAGGATCAGAGAGGCGTTGGTGCCCCCGAACCCGAAGGAGTTCGACAGCGCCACCTTGATCTCGCGCCTGCGCGCCTCGCCGGGGGCGAGGTCGATGGCGGTCTCGACGGACGGATTTTCCAGGTTCAGCGTCGGCGGCGCGACCTGGTCGCGGATCGCCAGCGCGCAGAAGATCGCCTCCACCGCGCCAGCGGCGCCCAGCAGGTGGCCGATCGCCGACTTGGTCGAGCTCATCGTCACCTTCGAGGCATGCTCGCCCAGCAGCCGCGTCACCGCGCCCAGCTCGATCTCGTCGCCCAGCGGCGTCGAGGTGCCGTGCGCGTTGACGTAGTCGATGTCGGCCGCCGTCAGCCCCGCGTTCTCCAGCGCCGCGGCCATGGAGCGGAAGCCCCCGTCCCCGTCCGGCGAGGGCGAGGTGATGTGATAGGCGTCGCCCGACAGGCCGTAGCCCAGCACCTCGGCGTAGATCTTCGCGCCGCGGGCCTTGGCGTGCTCGTATTCCTCGAGCACGACGATCCCCGCGCCTTCGCCCATCACGAAGCCGTCGCGATCCTTGTCATAGGGACGCGAGGCGCGCTCGGGCGTGTCGTTGAAGCCGGTCGACAGCGCCTTGCAGGCGCAGAAGCCCGCGACCCCGATCTCGCAGACCGGGCTCTCCGAGCCGCCGGCGATCATCACGTCGGCGTCGCCGTAGCGGATCAGCCGGGCCGCGTCGCCGATGGCATGGGCGCCGGTCGAACAGGCCGTGACCACCGCGTGGTTCGGACCCTTGAACCCGTACTTGATCGACACCTGGCCGGAGCACAGGTTGATCAGCGCGCCCGGGATGAAGAACGGCGAGATCCGTCGCGGACCCTTTTCCTTCAACGTGATGGCGGCTTCGGCGATGCTCTCGACGCCGCCGATGCCGGAGCCGATCAGGACGCCGGTGCGTTTCCGCTCGGCCTCGTCCTCAGGCATCCAGTCGGCGTCCCGCACCGCCTGCTCGGCGGCGGTCATCGCGTAGGTGATGAAGCGGTCGACCTTGCGACGGTCCTTCGCCGGAACCCAGTCGTCCGGGTTCCAGGTGCCGTCGGAGCCGTCGCCCAGCGGAATTTCGCAGGCGATCTGCGCCGGCAGATGGCTGGCATCGAAATACTTGATCTTCCCGGCGCCGGATTTCCCCGCGACCAGTCGCGACCAGGTCTCCTCGACGCCGCAGCCAAGCGGCGTCAGCAAGCCCAAGCCGGTGACGACGACCCGCCTCACGCGCTGCTCCATCCGTAAATTCTTGAGTTTCCGGGCGCGACCCTAGCCGCGCCCTGGCGCCTTGTGCAAGCGGCGCTCCCGAAACCGTCATCGGTTCGGGAGCGGCTCGATCAGCTCGCGGCGTTCTCGGAGATGAACTTCACGGCGTCGCCGACCGTCTGGATGGTCTCGGCGGCGTCGTCGGGGATCTCGATCCCGAACTCTTCCTCGAAAGCCATGACCAGCTCGACGGTGTCGAGCGAGTCGGCGCCCAGATCGTCGATGAAGCTGGCGCTCTCGGTGACCTTGTCCTCTTCGACGGACAGGTGCTCGACGACGATCTTCTTAACGCGCTCGGCGATGTCGCTCATGCGAGAATCCTCACTCCTCTTGGCCCTGTCTGCGGGGCCTGTCGTCCCTTGATCGCGTCCCTCGGCAAGGACGCCTCGGGCCGGAAACCTGTTCGGCGGGCCGGGGGTCCGGTCCGTCGCTTGTGGGGCGGCTATATCATAGCGGCCGGGGGTGGCAACAATGAATCGCCCCCCTCCGGCGGCCTCCGGGCCGCCGCCCCGTGACCTCAGATCATCGCCATGCCGCCGTTGACATGCAAGGTCGCGCCGGTGGTGTAGCCCGCCTCGGCCGAGGCCAGATACACCGCCGCCGAGGCGATTTCCTGCGCCGTGCCCATGCGCCCCGCGGGGATGCCGGCAAGCAGCTTCTCCTTCTGGGCCTCGGGCAGCTTCTCGGTCATCGCGGTCTCGATGAAGCCGGGCGCGATGCAGTTCACCGTCACGCCGCGGCTTGCGACCTCGGCCGCAAGGCTCTTGGACATGCCGATCAGGCCCGCCTTCGAGGCGGCGTAGTTGCCCTGCCCCGGGTTGCCCGTCACGCCCACGATCGAGGTGACCGAGATGATCCGCCCCCAGCGCGCCTTCATCATGCCGCGCAGCACGCCCCGCGACAGACGGAAGGCCGCCATCAGGTTGATCTGCAGGACGGTCTCGAAATCCTCGTCCGACATGCGCATGAACAGCTGGTCGCGGGTGACGCCGGCGTTGTTCACCAGCACGTCCACGCCGCCCATCGCCTCGGCGGCCGCCTTGGGCAGCGCCTCGACCGCGGTGGCGTCGCTCAGGTTGCAGGGCGTCACATGCGCCCGCTCTCCCAGCTCGGCGGCCAGCGCCTCCAGCGGCTCGGTGCGGGTGCCCGACAGGGCCACCGTCGCGCCCTGCGCATGCAGCGCGCGCGCGATCTCGCCGCCGATGCCGCCCGAGGCGCCGGTCACCAGCGCCCGCTTGCCCGTCAGATCGAACATGCCGCTCATCCCTTGATCTCGGCCGCCACGGCCTTCGCGTCCTCTGGACCGTTCACGGCCTTCGCCGCCAGCCCCTTGTCGATGCGCCGCGCGAGCCCGCACAGCACCTTGCCCGCCCCGATCTCCACCAGCTCGGTCACGCCCTGGGACTGCATCCACAGCACGTCCTCGCGCCAGCGCACCGCGCCGGTCACCTGCTCCACCAGCAGTTTTCGAACTTCGTCCGGGTCGGAAACGCCTTCGGCCTTCACGTTCGAGACCACCGGGACCGCCGGCGCCTTGATCTCCACGCCCGCCAGCGCCTCGGCCATCGCATCGGCCGCCGGCTGCATCAGCGCGCAATGGAACGGCGCGCTCACCGGCAGCAGCATGCCCCGCTTGGCGCCGCGCGCCTTGCATCCCTCGATCGCCCGCTCCACGGCCGCCTTGTGACCCGAGATCACCACCTGCGTGGGCTCGTTGTCGTTGGCCGCCTCGCAGACCTCGCCCTGCGCGGCCTCGGCCGCCGCCTCGCGCGCGCCCTCGAGCCCAAGGCCCAGGATCGCCGCCATCGCGCCGACGCCCGGCGCGCAGGCCGCCTGCATCGCCTCGCCGCGCAGCCTCAGCAGCTTCGCGGCCGCCCCGACCTCCAGCGCGCCCGCGGCGCACAGCGCCGAATACTCGCCCAGCGAGTGCCCTGCAACGAAAGCCGCGTCGGAGATCGAGACCCCCTCCGCCTCCAGCGCCCGCATCGCCGCGATCGAGGTCGCGAACAGCGCCGGCTGGGTGTTGGCGGTCAGGGTCAGCGTCTCGGCCGGACCCTCCCAGATCACGGCGCTCAGCTTCTCGCCCAGGGCGTCGTCGACCTCCTCGAAGACGGCCGCCGCCGCCGGATAGGCCTCGGCCAGGGCCTTGCCCATGCCAACCGCCTGGGCGCCCTGCCCCGGGAACACGAATGCGCGCACGCGAGATCCTCCCTTCGCTGTCTCGGCTCCGCTCTACCGCCCCGACCCCGCGGCCGCAACCGGCGCCGCCCCGCCCTTGCGTTCCGCGGCGAAATCGGCGATACGCGCGCTTCCTTCCGAAAACGGATGCCGTCGCGCCTCTCGTATGCGGGCTTCGGAAGGCCTCGCCCCCGCATTTTGAAGCGTCGACAAGATCAAGGATGACCAGATGGCGCTCTACGAGCACGTCTTCATCGCGCGTCAGGACCTGTCCAACGCGCAGGCCGAGGGGCTGATCGAGCACTTCGGCCAGGTTCTCAAGGACAACGGCGGCGACGTCCAGGGCTCCGAGTACTGGGGCGTGCGGACTCTCGCCTACAAGATCAACAAGAACCGCAAGGGCCACTACGCCTATCTCAAGACCGACAGCCCCTCGGCCGCGGTCATGGAGATGGAGCGCCTGATGCGCCTCCACGACGACGTCCTGCGCGTGCTGACCGTCAAGGTCGACGAGCATGAGGAAGGCCCCTCGGCCGTCCTGCAGGCCAAGAATTCCCGTGACGACCGCGGCGGCCGCGGCGGCCGGGATCGCGGCGACCGGGGCCCCCGCGGCCCGCGGCGCGACTGATAGGCAGAGGAGACACCGACCATGGCTCGCAAGCCTTTCTTCCGTCGTCGCAAGACCTGCCCGTTCTCGGGCGAGAACGCGCCGAAGATCGACTACAAGGACGTCAAGCTCCTGCAGCGCTACATCTCCGAGCGCGGCAAGATCGTCCCCTCCCGCATCACCGCCGTCTCGGCGAAGAAGCAGCGCGAGCTGGCCAAGGCCATCAAGCGCTCGCGCTTCCTCGCCCTGCTGCCCTACGCGATCAACTGAGGAGCACTGACAGATGGAAGTGGTTCTTCTCGAGCGCGTCGAAAAGCTGGGTCAGATGGGAGACGTCGTCTCCGTGAAGCCCGGCTACGGCCGCAACTACCTTCTCCCCCAGGGCAAGGCCCTGCGGGCGACGAAGGCCAACATGGCCCAGTTCGAGGCCCAGCGCGCCCAGCTCGAGGCCCGCAACCTCGAGCAGAAGAAAGAGGCCGAGGCCGTCGCCGCGAAGCTCGACGGTCAGCAGTTCGTGCTGATCCGCTCGGCCTCCGAGATGGGCGCCCTCTACGGCTCCGTCACCACCCGTGACGTGGCCGACGCAGCCACCGAGAACGGCTTCTCGGTGGATCGCCGCCAGGTGAACCTCGACAA
>CAXGVP010000008.1:0-18931 GCA_964013055.1 uncultured Albimonas sp. | reverse complement strand
CGGCCGCACCCTGAACTCGGTTCCGCGGCGCGAACGCCGCACCGTCCGCCAGGCCTACCAGATCGTGTTCCAGGACCCTCACGCGGCGCTCAACCCCCGCATGACCCTGATGGAGAGCCTGACCGAGCCCCTGCGCATCCGCGGCGGCGTCCCCGAGGACGAGATGCGCCGCAAGGCGCAGGAGAGCATGGAGCGCGTCGGCCTGCGCGCCGAGATGCTGGGCCGCTACCCTCACGAGCTGTCCGGCGGGCAGAAGCAGCGCGCCAACATCGCCCGCCTGCTGCCCCTCAACCCCCGCCTGATCGTCTGCGACGAGGTGGTGGCCGCCCTCGACGTCTCGATCCGGGGCGAGGTTCTGAACCTCTTCGCCGACCTGCAGCGCGATTTCGGCATCGCCTACGCCTTCATCGCCCATGACATCGCGGTGGTGGCGCAGGTCTCGGACCGGATCGCGGTGACCTACCTCGGCCGGTTCATGGAGGTCGGCCCGGCCGAGGCCGTGACCGAGCGTCCCCTGCACCCCTACACCACCGCGCTGCTCTCGGCCGAGCCGCGCCCCCTGCCGGCGCATCTTCGCGAGCCGCGCCGGATCGACCTGAAGGGCGAGATCCCCAGCCCCGTCGACCCGCCCTCGGGCTGCCGCTTCCGCACCCGCTGCCCCTGGGCGCAGGAACGCTGCGCGGCCGAGGTCCCGGCCTGGCGCGAGCTGCGCCCCGACCACTACGTCGCCTGCCACTACGCCTCCCCCGAGGGGATCCAGGCGCCGCTGGCGGTCGACCGCGACTGACGGCGGGCGGGGGAGAGCGGCCCCCGCCCCCGTCGCCCCCGCCAGAGCGCCGCAAAGGCGCCGAGCGCGGTTCCAGGAGGAGAAGACCACGATGACCGACAGGGTCGAGACGATCGATGCCCGGGGCCTGCTCGCCCGCCTGCCGCAGCTTCGACGCCGCCAGTTCCTGGCCGGGGCCGCGGCGCTCTCGGCGCTGGGCGTCGCGGGCGCGCCGCTTCGCGCCGGCGCGGCCCCCTCCGGGCAGCTGCGGGTGGTGGCGAACGCCAACCCCTCCAGCCTCGACCCCGCCACGGGGGGCGCAGGCTCGGACCACGTGTTCCTCTATTGCTTCTACGACACGCTGGTGGACTGGGACTTCGCGACCCTCGCCCCGCAGCCCGGCCTTGCCGAGAGCTGGACGTTCACCGACCCGCAGACCCTGGTCTTCACCCTGCGCCAGGGCGTGAGCTTCCACGACGGGACCCCGTTCGACGCCGAGGCGGTGGTCTTCAACCTCGAGCGCAACCGCACCGCGGAGCTGTCGAACATCAAGAAGGACCTCGGCAGCGTCGAGACGATCGAGGCGACCGGCCCGCATGAGGTCACCCTCCGGCTCGCCGCCCCCGACACCGCCCTGCCGCTGATCCTGTCGGACCGGGCGGGGATGATGATCTCCCCCGCCGCGCTGGGCAACGACCCCGAGGCGCGCGTCGATCGCGCCCCCGTGGGCACGGGTCCGTGGACATTCGCCGCCTGGACCGACGGCGACAAGGTCTCGGGCGAGGCGAACCCCGACCACTGGCGGGACGGCATCCCCAAGGTCGCGGGCATCGAGCTGCAGATCATCCCCGAGCGCGCCACCGCCCTGCGCGCCGTGCAGTCCGGCCAGGCCGAGATCGCCTACCAGATCTCCGAGCAGCAGAAGGTGCTGATCGAGAAGATGCCGACGCTGGAGCTCGCCTTCGGCCCGACGCTCTATGTCTACCAGCTCTATCTCAACGCCTCCCGCGGGCCGCTGTCGGATCCGCGGGTCCGCAAGGCGATGACGCTCGCCGTGGACCGCGAGGACTGGGTGAAGGCCACCCAGGCGGGCGTCGGAGAGCCGGCGTACATGAACCTGCCCAAGGCCCACTGGGCCTGGTCGGAGGAGGCCGCGAAGCACACGCAGCACGACCTCGACATGGCGAAGTCCCTGATGAAGGAGGCCGGCGTCGAGGGCGGCTTCGAGCTCGACTTCCGCGGCTACACCGACCAGGCCTCGGTGCAGCGCTCGGAGGTGATGCTCCAGCAGCTCGGCGCGCTCAACATCACCGGGCGCTTCACCAACGGCACCATCGCCGAGACCTCGTCGCGCTTCTTCTCGGCCGAGAAGGCGGGCGACGTGCTGCTCTCGGCCTGGACCGGGCGGCCGGACCCGAGCCTGACCTACTCGCTGCTCTACTCCGAGAGCTCCTACTACAACCCCGGCCGCGTGGCCCCGCCCGAGGGGTTCGAGGCGGCGATGGCCGACAGCCGCGCCACCGCCGACCAGGCCGAGCGGGCGGCGGCGCTGGGCCGGGCCCAGGCGCTGGTGATGGACGCCGCCCTGACCATCCCGCTGAGCATCCGCTACGAGGTCGACGCGCTGTCGACCAGGGTTCAGGGCTACTCGGCCAACCTGCTCGGCAAGCCGAAGTTCCTGCACGTCGGACTGGGCTGACCGCCCGTCCGCGACCGATCCCGCGCGCCCGCACCGGGGGCGCGGACCCCGCCCGCAAACGCCGCGCAGACGGCCGGGCCCCCACAGGGAGAACGACCGATGGATGACAAGATCGAGAAGATGAAGACCGAGGGGATGCTGGCGCACCTGCCCCCCCTTCGCCGCCGCCAGTTCCTGGCGGGCGCGGCCGCCGTCGCCGGCGTCGGCGCGCTGGGCCTGCCGCGCATGGCGGCCGCCCAGTCGGGCAACACGCTGCGCATCTCCAGCTACACCAACCCCTCGTCGATGGACCCGGCGATCGGCGGCAACGGCGGCGACCACGTCTACCTGTGGAACTTCTACGACACGCTGATCGAGTGGGACTTCCAGACCCTCGCCCCGATCCCCAGCCTGGCGAAGGCCTTCGACTTCACCGATCCCCAGACCCTGGTGCTGACGCTCGAGGAAGGCGTGACCTTCCACGACGGCACGCCCTTCAACGCCGAGGCGGTGGTCTTCAACCTCGAGCGCAACCGCTCGGCCGAGACCTCCAACGTCAAGCCCGACCTCGCCACCATCGAGAGCACCGAGGCCACCGGCGAGTTCGAGGTCACCATCCGCCTCAAGCAGCCCGACACCGCCCTGCCGCTGATCCTGTCGGATCGCGCGGGCATGATGGTCTCGCCGACCGCGCTGGGCAACGACCCCGAGGCCAACGTCAACCGCAACGCCGTCGGCGCGGGCCCGTGGAGGTTCGTCTCCTGGACCGACCACGACCAGGTGGAGGGCGCGCGGAACGAGACCTACTGGCGCGAAGGCCAGCCCGCGATGGACAACCTGGTGATGAAGATCACGCCCGAGCGCGCCACCGCCATGCGCGCCGTGCAGTCGGGCCAGTCCGACCTCGCCTATTCGCTGGCCGAGACCCAGAAGACCCTGATCGAGCGGCTGCCCAACCTCAAGCTGATCGAGGGGCCGACGGTCTACATCTACCAGCTCTACCTCAACCGATCCCGCGGGCCGCTGCAGGAGACCAAGGTCCGCCAGGCCCTGCAGCTGGCCATCGACCGCGAGGCCTATGTCCAGGCCACCCAGGCCGGCGTCGGCGAGCCCGCCAAGATGTTCCTGCCCCAGGCGCACTGGGCCTATTCGGAATCCGCGGCCGAGCATGTCTACTTCGACCTCGACAAGGCGAAGTTCCTGCTCAAGGAGGCCGGGCTCGAAAGCGGCTTCGAGATCGACTTCGTGAGCTACACCGACCAGGCCTTCGTGCAGCGCCAGGAGGTTGTGCTCGAGCAGCTCTCCAAGATCGGGGTCACGGGGACCTTCCGCAACGGGCCGGTGCCCGACATCGTCTCGCGCTTCATGGGCAAGGAGAAGTCGGGGGATTCGATGCTCTCGGCCTGGACCGGGCGGCCCGATCCCACCCAGACCTACGACCTGCTGTTCTCGGAGAACTCGTTCTACAACCCCGGCCGCACGCCCCCGCCCGAGGGCTTCGTCGAGGCGCTGGCCGAGACCCGCGCCACCTCCGAGCAGGAGAAGCGCAAGGCCGCCTTCGACAAGCTGCAGCAGATCATCATGCGCGACGCCTTGGCGATCACGCTCTCGGTCCGCTACGAGGTCGACGTGGCCACCACCCAGGTCTCGGGCTTCGAGCCGAACCTGCTGGGCAAGCCCAAGTTCCGCAACGTGAAGGTCGGCTGACGCCGCCCCTGCGCCGCGCGGAGCCTTCCGCGCGGCGTCCCCTGACCCCCAGCGATCGGAAGGTTCGACGTGCTCAACCCGCTCCAGCGCCGGATGCTGCGCCGCCGCCTGCTGCAGGCGATCCCGGTGCTGTTCCTGGCCACCTTCTCCGTCTTCATGCTGATGAAGCTGCTGCCCGGCGACGTCGCCGTGGTGCTGGCCGGCGAGCAGGCGACCGACGAACGCATCGCCGAGATCCGCGAGATCTACGGCCTCAATCGCCCGCTGCTGGTGCAATACGGCGACTGGGTGCTTGGCGCGCTGCAGGGCGACCTCTCGCAGTCGCTGCTGTCGGGCGAGGAGATCTCGACCACCATCGCGCGCGTCTTCCCCAACACGATGTTCATCGTGGCCTATGCGATCGTGATCTCGATCGTGCTGGGCGTGCCGCTGGGCGTGCTGGCCGCGAGCCGGCCCAACACCTGGGTCGACAAGTTCGTGATGACCTTCTCGTCCGTGGGCGTGGCGCTGCCGAACTTCTGGCTGGCGATGATCTTCGTGGGGGCCTTCGCGCTGAACCGCGCCTGGCTGCCCGCCACCGGCTTCGTCCCCCCGCAGGAGGACTTCTTCGCCGCCGTCTCCCACGCCACCCTGCCGGCCGTGGCGCTCGCCGCCTCGGGCGTGGCGGAGGTGGCCCGCCAGCTGCGCTCGTCGCTGGTGGAGATCCTCCAGTCCCAGCACTTCCGCACCCTGCACGCCAAGGGCCTGCACCCGCGGGCGATGCTGTGGCGGCACGGGCTGCGCAACGTCTCGGTGAACCTGCTCACCGTGATCTCGCTGCTGGTGAACCGCACGCTCGCCGCCACCGTCGTCGTCGAGGCGGTGTTCGCCATCCCCGGCATGGGGACCACGATGGTCAACGCCACCCTGCAGCGCGACTTCCCCGTCGTGCAGGGCGTGGTGCTGATGATGGTGCTGACGGTGATCACCGTGAACCTGATCACGGACATGCTCTACAGCGTGCTTGACCCGAGGATCGGCCAGAAATGACCTCCCACCCCCGCCCTCTCTCCGCCGACCAGCCGCCGCCGGGCGTCGACCCCGCGCCTTCGGCCGTGGCCGCCGCGCGGTCGGCCTCGCCGGGCGCGGCCGCCGCCGCCCAGGCCGCGGCCCGGCCGGCGAGCTACTCGGTCGCCGACGTGGCGCCCACCCGCCGCTCCTTCGGGCGCAAGGTCCGCGACTGGGGCTCCGACGATCCGTTCGCGGTGGTGGCGCTGATCGTGCTGCTGACCATCGTGGCCTGCTCGATCTTCGCGCCGTGGATCTCGCCCTACGACCCGACGCTGCAGGACTACGACGTGATCCTGATGCCGCCATCGCCGGACTACCTGCTGGGCACCGACGACCTCGGGCGCGACGTGTTCAGCCGCCTGATCCACGGCGCCTCGGCCTCGGTCTACGCGGCGTTCCTGGCGGTGGGGGTCGCGGCGATCCTGGGCATCCCGGTGGGGCTGATCGCGGGCTATGCCGGCGGCTGGGTCGACGACGCCATCTCGCGCATCATCGACACGTTCCTGTCGTTCCCCGCCATCGTGCTGGCCATCGCCGTCACCGGCGTGCTGGGGATCGGGCTGACCAACGCGATGATCTCGGTCGGCATCGTCTTCGCGCCGCAGCTCGCGCGCCTCGCCCGCGCCCGCACCCTGGTCCTGAAGCAGGAGCTCTACGTCGACGCGGCCCGCTGCTTCGGCGCCTCGCCGACCCGGATCCTGTGGAAGCACGTCCTGCCCAACGCCATCCAGCCGGTGCTCGTCCAGATGACCCTGCTGATGGCCGTCGCCCTGCTGGCCGAGGCGTCGCTGTCGTTCCTCGGCCTCGGCATGCAGCCGCCCGAACCCTCCTGGGGCGGCATGATCGCGCGCGCCTATCTCTACATGCAGATCGCGCCCGAGCAGATGTATGCCCCCGGCCTCGCGATCCTGGCCACCGCGCTTGCCTTCAACACGCTGGGCGAGAGCCTGCGCGAGGCGATGGACCCGACCTCCGGCAAGACCTGAGCCCTTCCCCGGCGCGCCTGCGGGCGCGCCGCCCCGACCTTCTGGAGACCCCGCCGCATGCCCTCCGCGCAGCCCGCGTCCGCCCCTCGCGCCGCCTCCGTGTCCCGCCTGCTGATCGCCAACCGCGGCGAGATCGCCCTGCGCATCCAGCGCACCGCCGCCGACCTGGGCGTCGAGAGCGTGGCCATCCACTCCGACGACGACGCGAAATCCCTCCACGTCCGCCGCGCCGACGCGGCCCACGCGCTCGGCGGCGTCGGCGCGCGCGCCTACCTCTCGGTCGAGGCGGTGATCGAGGCCGCCCGCGCCACCGGCGCCGACGCCGTGCACCCCGGCTACGGATTCCTGTCCGAGAACACCGCCTTCGCCCGCGCCGTCGAGGCCGCCGGCCTGACCTTCGTCGGCCCGACCCCTGAACAGCTCGCCCTGCTGGGCGACAAGGTCTCCGCCAAGCGCCGCGCCCAGGAGGTCGGCGTCCCGATCCTGCCCGGCACCGCCGAGGACACCGACCTGGCGGGCGCCCGCGCCTTCTTCGAAGGCCTCCCCGACGGCGCCGCGATGCTGATCAAGGCCGTCGCCGGCGGCGGCGGCCGGGGGATGCGCGTGGTCCGCGACGCCTCCGAGATCGAGGACGCCTGGACCCGCTGCCGCTCCGAGGCCAAGGGCGCCTTCGGCGACCCGGCGGTCTATGTCGAGCGCTTCCTCCCCGCCGCCCGCCACCTCGAGGTCCAGGTGCTCGGCGACGGAACCGGCGCCTGCATCCATCTGGGCGAGCGGGAATGCACCCTCCAGCGCCGCCACCAGAAGGTCGTCGAGATCGCCCCCTCGCCGACCCTCCCGGCCGAGACCCGAGAGGCGCTCTGCGCCCACGCCCTGAAGCTGGCCGCCTCGGCGAACTACCGCAGCCTCGGCACCTTCGAATTCCTGATGGACGCCGAGACCGGCGAGATCTTCTTCATCGAGGCCAACCCCCGCATCCAGGTCGAGCATACGGTGACCGAGGCGGTCACCGGCCTCGACCTCGTCGCGCTCCAGATCGAGATCGCCCGCGGCCGCACGCTCGCCGACCTCGGCCTGACCCAGACGGCGGTTCCCGCCCCCAAGGGCCACGCCATCCAGCTGCGCGTGAACATGGAGCGGATGGACGAGACCGCCGCCGCCAAGCCCGCCTCCGGCACGATCCGCGCCTACGAGCCCCCCGCCGGCGCCGGCATCCGCGTCGACGGCTTCGCCTACGCCGGCTTCAAGACCTCCACCGGCTTCGACAGCCTGCTGGCCAAGGTCATCGTCCACGGCGCCGACTGGCCCTCCGCCCTCTCGCGCGCCGAGCGGGCTGCGGCCGAGTTCCGCATCGAGGGGCTGGACACCAACCTCCCCTGGCTGCGCGCCCTCCTGGCCCGCCCGGAGGTCCGCGCCAACACCGTCACCACCCGCTTCATCGAGGCCGAGGCCAGGGCCCTCCACGCCGCCGCCGCGCAGGTCGCCCCGCCCCTGTTCTTCGAGACCGAGGCCCCGCTGGAGGACGCCTCCGCCCCCGCCCCCGGCTCGGTCCCCGAGGGCGCGGTGACGGCGCCGATGCAGTCCACCGTGCTGTCGATCTCCGTCGCCGCCGGCGACACGGTCGCCGCCGGCCAGCAGCTGGCGGTGCTGGAGGCGATGAAGATGGAGCACGTCGTCGTCGCCCCCCACTCCGGCACGGTCCGCAAGGTCACCGCCCAGCCCGGCGTCACCCTGATGGACGGCGCCCCGATCCTGGTGATCGAGCGCTCGGACGACGCCGGCGACGCGGTGGCGACGGAAGAAGAAATCGACCTCGACCTGATCCGCCCCGACCTCGCCGAGGCGCTGGAGCGCAACGCCTACGGCCGCGACGAGAACCGCCCCGAGGCGGTCGAGAAACGCCACGCCCGCGGCCACCAGACGGGGCGCGAGAACCTCGCCCAGGTCTGCGATCCCGGCACGTTCCTGGAATACGGCGAGACCGCCATCGCCGCGCAGCGCCAGCGCCGCACGCTGGATGACCTCAGGAAAAACACCTCCGGCGACGGCATCCTCACCGGCATCGGCCTGGTGAACAGCGACCAGGTCGGCGAGGATCTCGGCCGCTGCGCCTTCGCGGTCGCCGACTACATGGTGCTGGCCGGCACGCAGGGCCAGCGCCACCACCGCAAGCTCGACCGGGTCTTCCACTTGGCCAAGGAGTGGTCGATCCCCGTCGTCCTCTTCGCCGAGGGCGGCGGCGGGCGGCCCGGCGACACCGAGCGCTCGACCTACGCCGGCATCTCCAACCGCACCTTCACCGCCTTCGCCGAGCTCTCGGGCCAGGTGCCGCTGGTGGGCGTCGTCTCCGGCCGCTGCTTCGCGGGCAACGCCGCGTTCCTCGGCTGCTGCGACGTGATCATCGCCGACGAAAGCTCCAACATCGGCATGGCCGGCCCCGCGATGATCGAGGGCGGGGGCCTGGGCGTCTACGCCCCCGAGGAGATCGGCCCCATCGACGTGCAGTCCAAGAACGGCGTCGTCGACATCCGCGTCAAGGACGAGGCCGAGGCCTGCGCCATGGCCCGCAAGTACCTCTCCTACTTCCAGGGCCCGATCCCGGACTGGGAGGCGCCCGACCCCCGCCGCCTGCGCCATGTGGTCCCCGAGAACCGCCTGCGCTCCTACGAGGTGCGCGACGCGATCCACGGCATGGCGGACGTGGACTCGGTGCTCGAGCTGCGCCCCGAGTTCGGCATCGGCATCGTCACCGCCTTCCTCCGCATCGAGGGCAAGCCCTTCGGCATCATCGCCAACAACCCCAAGCACCTCGGCGGCGCCATCGACGGCCCCGCGGCGGACAAGGCGAGCCGCTTCATGCAGCTCTGCGACGCCTTCGACGTGCCCCTGATCAGCCTCTGCGACAGCCCCGGCTTCATGGTCGGGCCGGAGGCCGAAAAGACCGGCCTCGTGCGCCACGTCTGCCGGATGTTCGTCACCGCCCGCTCGATCTCGGTGCCGCTGTTCGGCGTGGTGCTGCGCAAGTGCTACGGCCTCGGCGCGCAGGCGATGCTCGGGGGCGGCACCTACGACGACTTCTTCACCGTCGCCTGGCCCACCGGAGAATTCGGCCCCATGGGCCTCGAAGGCGCCGTGCGGCTCGGCTACCGCAAGGAGCTGGATGCGGTCGAGGACCCCGACGAGAAACAGGCCCTTTACGACCGCCTGCTCGACGAGATGTACCAGCAGGGCAAGGCGATCAAGGTCGCCGAGACGCTGGAGGTCGACGCCGTGATCGACCCGGTCGAGACCCGCAAGTGGATCCTCGGCGGCCTGCGCTCCACGCGCCTGCGCCCGCCGATGTCCGGCCGCAAGCGCCCCTTCGTGGACGCCTGGTGAGGAACAAGCCCATGCCCAGAGACGAAGAGCCGAAAGGCTGGAGCCCGGAGGTCGCCGCCCTCGACGCCCGCCGCGCCCGGATGCGCGAGATGGGGGGCGAGGCCAACATCGCCCGCCACCACGCCCGCGGAAAACTCACCGCGCGGGAACGCCTCGACATGTTCGCCGACCCCGGCTCGTTCCGCGAGATCCACCCCTTCTCCGCCGACGCGGTCTACGAGGGCGAGGAGCTCGCCGAGTTCACCCCCAAGGGCCTGATCGAGGGCTCGGCGAAGGTCCGCGGCCGCAAGGTCGTGGTCACGGCGGGCGACTTCACGGTCAAGGGCGGCTCCGGCCGAGGCTCCCGCGGGGGCCTGGGGCAGGAGATCGGCTCGGCCAAGAAGGCCCTGCAATGGCGCCTCCCCTACATCCGGCTGCTGGATGCCGTCGGGGGCTCGGTCCGGGGCTTCGAGGCGCTGGGCCGCACCTACCTGCCCGACGGCAACGACTACATCGCCCCCGAGGTCGAGCTGCTGCAGGAGGTTCCCGTCGCCTCCGCCGTGCTGGGCTCGGTGGCCGGCCTGCCCGCGGTGCAGGCGCCGATGGCGCATTTCTCGGTGATGGTGAAGGGCATCTCCCAGATCTTCCCGGGCGGGCCGCCGGTGGTGAAGGCCGCCTTCGGGCTGGACGTCACCAAGGAGGAGCTGGGCGGCGACCAGATCCACACCCGCGTCTCCGGCTGCATCGACAACGTGGCGGCCACCGAGGCCGAGGCGATGGAGATGATCCGCGCCTGGCTGAGCTACCTCCCGCAATCGCGCGACGAGATGGCCCCGCGCGTCGAGACCGACGACGACCCCGAACGCCGCGAGGACTGGCTGCTCGAGGCGATGCCCAGGGACCGGCGCAAGGTCTACGACTCCCGCGCCATCCTCAAGGCCCTCGTCGACCGGGATTCGTTCTTCGAGATCGCGCCGCTTTACGGCAAGTCCCGCATCACCGGCCTCGCCCGCTTCAACGGGTATCCGGTGGGCATCATGATCAACAACCCCCGCGCCCTGGGCGGCGCCACGGACGCGGCCGCCGGCGCCAAGGCGATGCGCCTGATGCAGCTGTGCGACCTGTTCAACCTGCCCCTGATCTCGCTCGCCGACGAGCCCGGCTTCCTGGTCGGCCTCGAGTCCGAGAAGCAGGGGATCGAGCGGGCAGGGGCGCGCATGGTCTCGACGGTGTGCCTGACGACGATGCCCTGGTGCACGGTGGTCATGGGCCGGCTCTACGGCGTGGCGGGGCAGTGCCACCACCGCGCCTCGGGCATGTTCCAGCGCATGGCCTGGCCGTCGGCGAACTGGGGCTCGATGCATATCGCCGGCGGCGTCTCGGCCGCCTACCGCGCCGAGATCGAGGCCGCCCCCGACCCCGAGGCGAAACGCCTCGAGATCGAGGCCCGCCTGACCGCCATCGCCAATCCCCTGCGCACCGCCGAGGCCACCGGCCAGGACATCATCGACCCCCGCGACACCCGCGCCCGCCTCTGCGAGTTCGTCGAGGAGGCGCAGCGCGTGCTGGTCCGCCAGCTCGGCCGCTCCCGCATGGCCTACCTGCCCTAGGGGCCGACGCCGCCCTCCCCCCCCGAGCGAGGGGGCGGCGGCGATTGCAGGCCGCCTTGCCGCGCGCGAAGCTGGCGGCGGAGGGAGGATCGGCGATGTGCTTCTCGGCGACAGCGAGCTTCGCGGCGGCGGGCGTGCTGGGGGCGACCGGCGCGGTCGCGCTGCGGGCCGCGCTCGGCGGACGGCTGGGGCCCGGCTGGACCCTGTTCGCGACCTTCCCGCTGGTCTTCGGCCTGCAGCAGGCGCTCGAGGGGCTGGTGTGGCTGGGGATCGAGGGCCGGCTGCCGCCCGCCCTCACGCCCTGGACCGCCGCCGGCTTCCTGTTCTTCGCGCTCGCGGTCTGGCCTGTCGCCGGCCCCCTCGCCGGCCGGCTGATGGAGACCGAGCCCCGGCGCGCGCAGCTGTTCTCCGGGCTGACCGTGCTGGGGGCGGCGCTGGGGGTCTACCTGTTCGGCCGGGCGCTCGCGGGCTCCGCCGCGCCGCAGGCGATCGGCGGGCGGCTGGCCTACCTGGTCGGCGTCGACTACCCGGCGGGGATCGAGTTCGTCTACCTCGCCGTCGCCGCCTCGGCGCTGCTCGCCTCCTCCCACGCGGCGGCGCGGGCGTTCGGGGCGGCGCTGACCGCCTCCTTCGCGCTGGTCGCGGCGGTGTGGGAGGTGAAGACCCTGCCCTCGGTGTGGTGCTTCTTCGCCGCGGTCTGCAGCCTGCTGGTGGTGCGGGGGGTGCTGCGCCGCCGGGCGGCGGCGCAGGCGCTCACTCTGCCGCGGCCTTCGGGTTGAAGCGGCGGTTGAGCTTCTTCATGCCCCCGATCCAGCGGTCGTAGTTGGCGGTCTTGTTGCGCATGTACTCCAGCACCTCGGGGTGGGGGAGGACCAGGAAGGTCTCCGCCTCGATGCAGCGCAGGCACTCGTCGGCGACCGCCTCCGGCGCCAGCAGCCCGTCCATCGAGGCGACCCCCGAGGAGCCCGAGCGCACCATGTCCGTGTCCACCGCCTGCGGGCACAGCAGCGACACCCGGATCCCGTCGTCGCCATGGGTCAGGGCCAGCCACTCGTTGAACCCCACCGCCGCGTGCTTGGTCACCGCGTAGGAGGCCGAGCCCACCTGGCTCAACAGCCCCGCCGCCGAGGCGGTGTTGAGAAAATACCCCCCGCCCCGCGCGGCCATGCGCGGGACCAGGTGGCGGGCGGCCCAGACGTGATGCATCACGTTGACCTCCCAGATCTTCTGCCACTGGTCGTTGGGGATCTCGAGGCCCCCGCGCTGGATGATGCCGGCGTTGGCGCAAAAGAGGTCGATGGGGCCGACCTGGTCCTCGACCTCCTCGATCAGCGCCTGGATGTCCTCTTCCTTCGAGACGTCGCAGCGGCGCCCGACGCCCCCGATCCCCTCGGCGGTGGCCTTCGCGCCGGCCTCGTCGAGGTCGGCGCAGACCACGGTCTTCGCGCCGGCCTTCGCGAAACGCTCCGCCAGCGCCTTGCCGATGCCGCCGGCGGCGCCGGTGACCACCACGATGCGGTCCTTCACGTCCATGTCGTTCTCCCTGTCCCGGACCTTCAGGTCCACATGTTGGAGCCGCCGCAGACGGTCAGCGCCTGCCCGGTCATGTAGCGGCTGGCGTCCGAGGCCAGATAGACGGCGAGCCCCGCGAAATCCTCCGGCTCGCCCAGCCGGCGCATCGGGATGTCCTCGTTCGCGCGCCGCTCGGCCTCGGGGTTGTCCCACAGGGCCTTGGCGAAGTCGGTGCGGATCAGGCCGGGGCAGATCGCATTCGCCCGCACGCCCTGGGGCCCGAACTCCGCCGCGAGGTTCCTCACCAGCCCGATCAGCGCCAGCTTCGACACCCCATACAGCCCCAGCGTCGCCGAGGGCTTGAACGCCCCCACCGACGAGGTGAACATCATCGAGCCGGAGCCCTTGGCGATCATGTCCGGAACCACCAGGCGGGCCAGCCACAGGTTGGCCTGCACGTTGGTCGCCATGGTCTTCTCGTAGGCGGCGTCGGGGATCTCCGAGATCTTGCCGTAGAAGATGTTCACGCCGGCGTTGCCCACCACCACGTCGATGGGCCCGGCGATCTTGCGGGTCTGGGCGACCAGCGCCTCCAGCTCCGCCGGGCGGCCGGCGTTGGCGGCGACGGCGTGGACCCGCTCGGCCCCGATGTCGGCGTTGATCTCGGCCGCGGCCGCGTCCAGCTGGTCCTGCTTGCGCGACGAGATCACCACCGTCGCGCCATGAGCCGCGAGCGCCGCGGCCATCGCGCGCCCCATGCCCTTCGAGGCGCCCGTCAGCAGCGCCACCTTCCCCGTCAGGTCGAACAGTCGGGTCTCCACCATCGTGGGCCTCCTCCCATGGATAGGGCGGCCGGTCTTGGCGCCGGTCCTGCCCGGATGCGGTCGCGCGTCGCCCCTCGGGATCAGTCCCGAAGGTCGAAGCGCACGCCGCCGATCATGATGTCGCCCGCGGGGGTCAGCACCCCGCGCGCCTTCGCCTGGGCCAGCGCCCGCCCGGCGTCCTCGGCCCGCAGACGCACGGCCGAGAGGCCCGGTCCCCGTCCGTCCGTCGCCTCGGCGAAGCGGATCAGCGCGTCGGCGAGGCGGATGCAGGGCATCCCCCCCTCATGCTCCACCGGCAGGCCGCAGACGGCGGCCCATGTCGTCGCCAGCGCCTCGGGATCGCCGGACTGAAGCTCGACGCCGGTGATGTCCGAGATCACGTCGGTCGCCACGTCGTCCCGCCAGCTTTCGCCGCCGGCGGGCATCCAGTTGCCGGCGACGTCGGCCTTCTCGTCCCAGTCGACCTCCAGGAACGCCGCCCCCATGTCGGCGGGGTGCAGCTGCATGATGTTCCAGGTCTTGCGGTCGATCTCGTGGGCCACGCGCACGCCGGCCTCGGCGGCCCGCGCACGCACCGCCGCCTGCTCGTCGAGCGTGGGCACCTGGCAGATCACCATGTAGCCCCCGTCGCCGCCGCGGCGGTCGAGGTAGCGCCCCCCCGCCGTGCCCGGCTGGGTCGGGGCGACCACCTCCAGGAAGCGGGCGCCCACGGCGATCAGCGTGTTCTCCAGCCCGTACTTGCCGACCTCGGGGTCCACGTGCCCGCGCTTGAGCGAGAACGTGGCGCAGAGGTCGTCGATCACGGGGGCCAGCTCGCGCGCGACCAGCGCGACCTGCCGCAGATGGATGGCCATGGGCGTCTCCCTGTCAGAGTCTCGGGGTCAGGCGCTCAGCGGTTCTTCCACTGGGGCGCGCGTTTCTCGACGAAGGCCTTCACGCCCTCGGTGAAATCCTCGGTGTCCTTCAGCGCGTTCATCACCGGCTTCGAGGCGGCCATCGCCTCCTTGAAGCGCTCGATCTCGTCCATGGCGACCAGCACCTCCAGGGTGGCGCGCACCGAGGAGGGGGAGACCGAGGCGATCTCCTTGGCCTTCGCCATCGCCGCGTCCATCAGCTCGGCCTTGGGGACCACCTGGTTGACGAAGCCCAGCCGCGCGCCCTCTTCGGCCGAGACATGGCGGCCGGTCAGCATCATCTCGACCGCCAGCTTGCGCCCGATCTGGCGCGACAGGCGCTGCACGCCGCCGGCGCCGGCGAAGAGGCCGACCTTGACCTCGGGCAGGGCGAAGGTCGCCGTATCCGCCGCGATGATCACGTCGCAGGCGAGCGCGGTTTCGAACCCGCCGCCCATGGCGAACCCGTTCACCGCCGCCACGATCGGCTTGGTGCGGTCGTAGCGGGTGGCGAGGCCGGCGAAGCCCGCGGGGTTCTGGCTCAGCGGCGCGCCCGAGGCGGTGGCCTTGAGGTCGTTGCCGGCCGAGAACGCCTTCTCCCCCGCCCCGGTCAGCACCGCCACCCACAGGTCCGGATCCGCCTGGAAGTCGTCCCAGACCTTCGCCAGCTCGTCATGCATGGGGCCGTGCATGGCGTTGTAGACCTCGGGGCGGTTCAGGGTGACCACCAGGATATTGCCCTGCGCTTCGGTCTTGCAGAATTCGTAGGTCATCAGGCGACTTTCTCCTTGCCGACTTTCAGCCCGCCCAGGTCGAGGTCCACGAAGCGGCCCCCCTCGGCGGCGAGTTTCTTCAGCGTTTCGGCCGGGGCGAAGTCGGGATCGTCCGCGCCCAGCCTCTCCATCCGCGCCAGCACGGCCTGCGGGCCCGCCATGTCCCCGAACCACATCGGCCCGCCCTTGTCGGACGGCCAGCCGTAGCCGTTGAGCCAGATCACATCGATGTCGCTGGGCCGCTGCGCCTTGCAGTCCTCGAGGATGCGCACCCCCTCGTTGATCATCGGGAAGATGCAGGTCTCGATGATCTCGTCCTGGCCCATCGTCGAGGGTTCGGCCCCGGTCACCTCCCGGATCACCTTCGCGGTGACGTCGGAGGGCGAGCCCTTCCGGCTCTCGTCATAGTCGTAATAGCCCGCGCCGGTCTTCTGGCCGCGGCGGTCCATCTCGCACAGGGCGTCGCGGATCGGGTTGGCGGTCGTGGCGCCCTTGCTCCAGCCGATATCCAGCCCCGCGAGGTCGGACATCTGGTAGGGCCCCATCTTGAACCCGAAGGCGTTCAGGGCCGCGTCCACGTCCCAGGGCATCACCCCCTGGTAGACCAGCTTGTTGGCCTGCATCTGCCGCGCGCGCAGGATGCGGTTGCCCACGAAGCCGGGGCACACGCCCACCAGCGAGGCGACCTTGCCGATCTTCTGGGAGATCTCCATGCAGGTCGCCACCACGTCGTCGGCGGTGGCGTCCGCCCGCACGATCTCGAGCAGCTTCATCACGTTGGCGGGCGAGAAGAAGTGCAGCCCGATCACGTCCTGGGGCCGCGAGGTCTGGGCGGCGATCGCGTCGATATCCAGGCCGGAGGTGTTGGTCCCCAGGATCGCGCCGGGCTTCGCCACCTTGTCGAGGGCGGCGAAGATCGTCTTCTTCAGCTCCAGGTTCTCGAACACCGCCTCGATGATCAGGTCGCAGTCGGCCAGCGCCTCCATCTCCAGCGTGCCGGTCAGGCGGTCCATGCGCTCCTGCACTTCCTCCTGCGGGAAGCGGCCACGGTCGGCGCTGCGCTGGTAGTTGGTGCGCACGACGCCCAGGCCCCGGTCCAGCGCCTCCTGCTTCGTCTCCAGGATCGTCACCGGGATCCCGGCCGAGGCGAAGTTCATCGAGATGCCGCCCCCCATGGTGCCGGCGCCGATCACGCCGACCTTGCGGATCTCGCGCAGCGGCAGCCCCTCGGGCAGGCCGTCGATCACCCAGGTCTTGCGGCCGGCCTCGGCGATGTAGGCCGACAGCGCCGCCTTGTCGGGATCGGCGGCGGTGAGGGAGGAGACGGTCATGGGCGAAGCTCCATCGAGGGCCGCGGAGGGGCCCGGCGGCCCCCGCGCGCGGCGGAATGCGGATGAGGGGAGCGCCGGGGGCGCACGGGTCTCGCGCCCTCCGAGGCGGATGGCGGTCGGTCTCCTCCCCTTGGCCCGTCGCGGCGCCGGCGATCTCTGTCGCCGCCGGTGCGTCCGGCTGACGGGCGTCAGGACGCTAGGCCGGGCGGCCTCGCGCGGTCAAGCCTGTCGTCCGGTCAGTAAGCTGGGAGGGAGGGTTGCGAGGGGCGCGGCCCGGGCTTGACCCGGGGCCTCCCGGGGCCGGCCGCGAGAGGCCCCGGATCAAGTCCGGGGCGCCCGTGGGGCTGGGCGGCGCGCCTCAGCCCTCGTCCTCGTCCCGCCGCCCGGTCGCGATGGAGCGCACCAGCCAGAACGGCGCCAATCCCAGGCCGGCCGCGACGATGGCGAGCACGAAGCTCGCCCCATAGCCGCCCGTGAGGTCGTGCAGCAGCCCCGAGGCGAAGCCCCCCACGGCCGAGCCGATGCCCAGCCCGATGGTGATCATCCCGAACACCGCCCCCACGTTCTGCGGGTAGAGCCTTGCCACCAGCGCCGTCACCACCGGCCCGCGCGACCCCATGTTGCAGCCGAAGATCGCGACGAACGCCGCCAGCAGCGCGAAGCCCGGCGCCAGCTCCAGCAGCCACAGCACCACGACCCCCAGCGCGCTCATCGAGAACGAGGCCGTCAGCACCGGCCGCCGCCCGAAGCGGTCCGCCAGCCACCCGGTCGCGAGGATCCCCACGATCGACAGCCCCCCGACCACCCCGTAGGCGGTGGCGGCGGCGAGCGGGGAATACCCCAGCTCGGTCAGGTAGGCGACCAGCTGCAGCAGCACCGACCAGGTGCACACCGCGGTCATCATCAGCGCCACGAAGAGGCCCAGGAACTCCTTCTCCAACAGGATCCGCCGCGGCGGGAACAGGGAGCGCGAGCGCGGGGCCGAGGGCCAGCGCCCCGCCCCGATCCGCGCCCACGGCAGGGCCACCAGCAGCACCGGACCCGCGACCAGCAGCAGCCCCCCCATCAGCCGGTAGGCGAAGCGCCAGCCCTCCGCCTCGATGATCGCGGCGGCAAGCGGGGCGACGGTGATCATGCCGACCGAGAGGCCGGCATAGGCGCCGGCCATGGCCATGGTCAGCTCGCCGCGGAACCAGCGCGCGATCAGGCCCGCGCCCACCGCCATGCCGGTGCCCGCGACCCCGAAGCCCACCATGACGCCGGGACCCAGCACCGCCATCCACCACTCGGTCATGACCGACGCGACCAGCAGCCCCGCCCCGAACAGCATCAGCGCCGGGATCCAGACCGCCCGCGCCCCGTGCCGGTCGAAGAGCGCGCCGGCCAGCGGCGCCGCCAGCCCCTGCGCGATCATGTAGACCGCGTAGATCGAGGAGAACGCCCCCCGGCTCCACCCCAGGTCCTCGGTCACCGGCAGCAGGAACACGGCGAAGCTCTCGCCCAGGCCGCGGGCGAGCATGTTCATCGCGAAGCACAGCGCCACGACCGCCAGGCCCGCGCCCGCCAGCTCGCGGCCCGCGAACTCGGGCGCGGAGTCGGAAGGGCCGGCCTGGGTCTCCCCGGCCGGCCCAGAGGGGCCCCGCGGAACCGCGGGGCCGGCCTGCATCTGCGGGCGTTCCATCAGCCGAACATCAGGCCCGGCAGCCAGGTGATGATCTGCGGGAACAGGATCAGCAGCAGGATGGTCAGGGCGTCGGCGATGAAGAACAGGAAGATGCCCTTGAACACGTCGGTCAGCGGGATGTCCGGCCGCACGCCGTTGACCACGAAGCAGTTCAGCCCGATGGGCGGCGTGATCAGGCAGACCTCGGCCATCTTCACCACGATGATCCCGAACCAGATCGAGCACTGCCCCCCGCTCAGCCCGAAGGCGCTGTCCGCGGCCGTCACGTCCGGCCCCCCGTTCAGCGCCATCACGGCCGGATAGACCACCGGCAGCGTCAGCAGCAGCAGGCCGATGGCGTCCATGAACATGCCCAGCACGACATAGCCCATCAGGATCCCGCCGAGGATCAGGTAGGGATCGGTGTCGAAGCCCAGGATCCAGGTCGCGAACGCCTCCGGCAGGCCCGAGAAGCCCAGGAACCGCCCGAAGATCAGCACGCCCCAGATCAGCGAGAAGATCATCACGACGAGCTTCGAGGTCTCCATCAGCGCGGCCCGCAGCGAGGGCCAGCGCATGCCGTTGATCCAGGCCACCACCAGCACCACGAAGGCGCCCAGCGCGCCGGCCTCGGTGGGCGTCGCCCAGCCGCCGTAGACGGCCGAGACGATGATCACCACCACCGCCGCGATCGGGAACAGCCCGGGCAGGGAGCGGAACCGCTCCCCCCACGAGATGCCCTTGATCGGCGGGCCCGCGTCGGGGTGCAGCATCGCCCAGA
>CAXGVP010000007.1:0-18992 GCA_964013055.1 uncultured Albimonas sp. | reverse complement strand
ACGATCCGCTGAGGGGCGAAACAGGTCCGGAAGCGACTGGCCGGTCATCGGCGCCGCCGGCTTCTCGACCGACGCCGACAAAATCCCCCCGACGACGTCGCCGGGGCTCTTCGCGGTCCAGCGCCAAAAGCCTCCGGCCGACCAGCGACAGCCGCGGATCCTGCACTCGGGCGCTGTCCCGGAGCCGTCGGCGCAACGGCGCATGCCGGCCGGACGCTCAGGCCATCGCCGCAGGGGCGATGGCCCGCCCATGTCGACGACAGGACTGGAGACCCAGGCCGGCTCACGGGCGAAGGCAAGAGGTCGGGGCGTCTCGGACCACGGCCAGGGGGCGCGTCGACGCCGGTCGCGTGAGCGGCCGTCTCAGTCCTCGGGGGGGAGGGGGGGGAAGGCGGCGGGGCGGCGGGCGAGGAAGTGGGCGACGCCCTCGGCCATGTCGGGGGAGCCGTGGCATTTCTCGAGCTCGAGATCGGCCGTCCGCGTGGCCTCGGCGAGGCTCTGGGTCCAGGCGCCGCGGAGCTGCGCCTTGATCACCGACATCGAGCGGGGGGAGCAGTTGGCCGCCATGTCGCGGGCGACGGCGAAGGCGGCCTCGGCGAACCCCTCGTCGGGGAGCGCGCGGGCGAGGCCCAGCGAGGCCGCCTCGGCCCCGCGGATCGTGCGGCCCGACAGCAGCAGGTCGGCCGCGTTCATCGGCCCGATCAGGCGCGGCAGCAGCCAGGCCGAGCCATGCTCGGCCACGAAGCCGCGCCGCGCGAAGGCGGTGGTCAGCTTGGCGCCCTCCGCCACCAGGCGGATGTCGGCGAAGAGGGGGAGGACGAAGCCCACCCCCGCGGCCCCGCCGTTGATCGCGCAGACCAGCGGCTTGCGGCCCGCCATCAGGTAGGAATAGCGCTGGGCGAAGTCGCCCTCGACCGCCGGGGGGGCGACGGTGGAGTCGGGACCGTCCTCGGCCGCCACCGCGTCCATGTCGGCGCCGGCGCAGAAGGCCCGGCCGGCGCCGGTCAGCAGGATCGCGCGGGCCTCGGGGTCGGCCTCGGCCTGGGCGAAGCGCTCGCGCAGCAGGAGCTCGAGGCCCGGGGTCCAGGCGTTCATCCGCTCCGGGCGGTTGAGGGTCAGGACGGCGACCGCGTCGCGGACTTCATAGAGCAGTTCGGACATGGTCACCTCAGCGGGAAGCCCAGCGCGCCCAGCGCCTCGCGCAGGCGCTCGCGGCCGTTCAGGTAGGCGGGGTTGGACAGGCGGTCGTGGACCCGCGCGGCCCAGGCCTTCACCGAGCGGCCGACGCCGTGGCCATGGGCGGCCAGCGTGGCGTCGTAGCCCGCGACGGGGCCCGCGTCCTCGGCGTCGTAGCGGCCGTGGTGCAGGACCGCGGACTGCGGCAGGCGGGGCTTCACGGCGGTGACGCGCGCAGGGTCTTCGTGGCCGATGCACAGGCCGAAGACCGGGGCGGCGCCCTCGGGCAGGCCCAGCTCCTGCGCCACCGCCTCGGGGTGGTTGCGCAGGGCGCCGATGTAGCAGCAGCCGAGCCCGAGGCTCTCCGCCGCCAGCACCATGTTCTGGCCGGCGAAGGCGCAGTCGGTGGCGGCGGTCAGGAAGGTCTCCATGTAGGCCAGCGAAGGCAGGTCCAGCCCCTCGCGCGCCGCCAGCCGGCGGGCGCGGGAGGTGTCGGCGACGAAGCACAGGAACAGCGCGCACTCGCGCACATAGGCCTGGTCCTGGCTCAGCGCCGCCAGGCGGTCCTTCTGGGCGGGGTCGGAGACCGCGACCACCGACCAGCTCTGCATGTTGGAGGAGGTGGAGGCCGACTGGCCCGCGGCCAGCAGCGTCTCCAGCAACCCCTCGGGCAGGGGGCCGGGACGGTAGGCGCGCACCGAGCGGTGGGCCAGCATCAGGCCGATGGCGTCGGTCCAGGGGCCGGGAGCGGGCGCGTTCGCCGCGCCGTAGCGGGCGGCCAGCGCGGCTTCGGGCGAGGGCAGGGCGTCGAGGGTCATGGCGGGTTCCCTCAGGCGGCCAGGCGCCACAGGCCGTCGTCGTGGCGCGCGAAGGTCAGCCGGCCGCGGCCGATCAGGGTGTTGGCGTGGGCGAGGCTCTCGGCGAAGGCGAGGCCGGCGTGGTGGGGCGGCAGCTCGCGCTTGAACAGGCGCGGGATCAGTTCCCCGACCGACAGAGGGCCGTCCTCGCAGGCCGCGAGGATCTTGCCGAAGACCTTGTCGTGGTGGGCGTTGAGCTCGGCGACGCGCGCGTGCAGGCCGCGGAAGGGCAGCTTGTGGCCGGGCAGGACCAGCGCGTCGTCGGGGATCTCCTCGCGGAGCGCCTGAAGCGAGTTCAGGAACCGGTCCAGCGGCGTCGCGAAAGGCTCGTAGGGCCAGACGCCGACGTTGGGGGTGATGCCCACCATCGCCTGGTCGGCGGCGAGGAACACGCCCGCCTCCGCGCACCACAGCATCGCCATCTCTTCCGAGTGGCCGCCGCCGGTGCGCACATGCCAGTCGCGCCCGCCGATGGTCAGCACGTCGCCCGCGGTGATCGAGCGGTAGGCCGCCGGCATCCGGTGCACCGTGCGCACGTATTCCGGGCCGCGGCCGAGAATGCCCTCCATCGCCTCGCGTGAGAGACCGCGGGAGAGGTAGAAGTCCTGGTCCTCGGACTCGGTCTCCTCGAACAGGGCCGCGACGCGCAGGCGGGTCAGCAGGTATTCGGACTGCACCATCAGCAGCTCCGCCCCCGTTCGGCGCGCCAGCCAGCCGGCGGCGCCGACGTGGTCGGGGTGGTGATGCGAGATGATCAGCCGGCGCACCGGGCGCCCGGAAAGCGGGCCCGCGAGCAGCGCCTCCCACGCCTCGAGAGAGGGCGGATCGCCCAGGCCCGCGTCGAAGATCGTCCAGCCGTCCCCGTCCTCGAGCGCGAAGACGTTCACATGGTCCAGCGCCAGCGGCAGGCCGAGGCGCATCCACAGGACGCCGGGCGCGACCTCGACCGCGGCGCCGGGGGCGGGGGGCTCGGGGAAGGGCGTCGAGATGGCGGAGACGGGGGCGGAGGCGTTCATGGGAGGAGATCCGGAATCGGGGGGCGGGAAAAGCGAGGGCGGCGGGCGCGGGGTCAGTCCAGCGGCGCCTCCAGCCCGTCGATCAGCCGTTGCTTGAGCACGTTGCGCTCGACCTTGCCGGTGGAGTTGGAGGGGATCTCGTCGAGGAAGAAATACCGCCGCGGCCGCTTGAAGTCGGCGAGGTCGGGGCTCGCGCGGCAATAGCTGTCCAGCGCCTCGGCGTTGAGCGCGGGGTCCTTGCGCACGATCGCCGCGCAGACCATGTCGCCCCACTTGGTCGAGGGCAGGCCCACCACGGCGGCGTCCTTGATCGCGGGATGATCGAACAGGACGTTCTCGATCTCGGAGGGGTGGATGTTCTCGCCCCCCGACTTGATGGTGTGGTCGATGCGCCCGTGCACGGTCAGGAAGCCGTCGCCGTCGAGGCTGCCGGCGTCGCCGGTGAAATACCACCCCTCGCGCAGCACCTGGGCCGACTTCTCGGGCAGGCCGAGATAGCCGTCCATCACCGCGGGGGTCTTCACGATCACCTGCCCGATCTCGCCCTCGGCCGAGAGATCGTCGGGCGAGGTCGCGTCGGCCTTCACCAGCCGCATGTCGACCCCCGCAACCGCGTGCCCGACCGAGCCCAGCCGGTGCGGGTGCACGCGGTAGTCGATGCCCACCACGGTCAGCGCCTCGGTCATGCCGTAGAGGTTGAAGAAGGTCTCGGGGAACAGCTCCATGCAGGCGCGGGTGGTGGCGTCGTTGAGGGTCTGGCCCCCGTAGAAGCCGCAGCGGAGCGAGCTCAGGTCGTATTTCGTCAGGTCCTGCTGCATCATCATCACCATCTGCGTGGGCACGCCATGCAGGCAGGTGATGCGCTCGGAGCCGACCAGGCCCAGCGTCTCGTCCACGTCGAAGCCGCGGGTCATCACCGCGGTGCCGCCCAGCATGACGAAGGGGATCACCTGCAGCTGAAGCTGGGCGATGTGGAACAGCGGCTTGTTGTGGATGCAGGTGTCGGCGTGGCGGAACCCCGCCTCGAGCGCCATCGACATCGCCCCGATGATGTCGGCGCGGTGGGAGCGGATCACCCCCTTGGGCAGGCCGGTGGTGCCGGACGTGTACATGATGAAGGCCGGGTCGTCCCAGCCCGCGCCCAGCGCAGGCTCGGTCTCGACCGCGGGGGCGGTGAAGACGTCGAAATGGGTGGCGAAGTCGGGGGTGCGCTCGCCGATATGCACCAGGCCCAGGCCCTTCGCCGCAAGCTCGGGCGCCAGGATCGCCACCCGGTCGGCCAGCTCGTCGTCGAAGACCACGATCTTCGCGCCGGAGTTCTCGATGATGAACTTCAGCTCGTTCGCCGCCAGCCGGTAGTTCACCGGCACCGCCACGCCGCCCAGCTTCAGCAGGCCGTAGAAGCCGGCCACCTGCTCGGGCAGGTTCCAGGTCAGGAAGGCCACGCGGTCCCCCGGCCCGATGCCGGCGGCCTTGAAGGCGTTGGCCGCCTTGTTGGCCAGCCGGTTGAACTGCGCGTAGGTCCAGCGCCGTCCCTCGAAGATCACGGCGGTCTTCCCGGGCCAGCGGGCGGCGGCCTGGGTCAGGTGGTATCCGATGTTCATGGGGCGGCGGAGCCTTCTGAGGAGGGATTCAGTCGGGGAGACGGACTTCGGACCGGCAGGAGGCGACGGGACGCCCGTCCTTCTCCAGCCGGTGCAGGACCTCGGCGACCTGGGCGCCGGGTTCGTGGCGGATGTTGGTGATCTCGGCCGAGCCGGTGACCCGCTCGTCGGCGAAGACCATGGCGTGGTAGCGCAGCGCCATCTTGGTCACGAAGGCCTGCGGGCCGAAGTGCTCGCGCAGCTGGCGGGCGAAGACCGCGCCCCATTGCTGGCCGTCCACGAACGGGCCGGGCAGGCCCATCGAGGCCGCGACCTTGTGGTCGAAATGCACCTGGTACCAGTCCCAGGTGGCGGCGCCGTAGGCCATCATCCGCCAGGTGGGAAAGCTCTCGTCGATGGGGGGCAGCGCCTCGCCGGCGGAATGGGTCATGGGGCGGCCTTCTCGACGGTCGTCTCGGGGATCGGCTGCAGGAAGAAGGTCTCGCGGTTGGTGGCCACGACCTCGCCTGCGGCGTCGGTGTAGGTGGCGACCGAGATCACCATCAGCTGGCCGCGCCCGTCGCGGGAGGATTTCTCCTCGATGCTCTCGAGCACGTATTTCACCGAGATCCGGTCGGTGGGCAGGACGGGCCGCATGAACTCGTATTCCTGCCCGCCGCGGATGTTGCGCAGGCCCGTCATCGGCAGGTCCCACTCGTGGGCGAGATAGCCGTTCGCGTTGGGCTTGCCCTCGGAATACCCGCCGCTCTCGACCACGAAGGTCGGGGGGGCGATGCGGGACGGATAACCCTGCGATTTCGCATAGCTGTCCGAGTGGTAGAGGGGGCTGCGATCCTCGACCGCGATCGCGAAATAGCGGATCGCGCTGCGGCCGACCTCCTCCTGCGCCTGGTAGGACCGCTCCGCGCCGATGAAGGCGCGGAGCTCGTCCGTCAGCAGGCCGCTCATTCGGAGCAGACGGCGATCGGGACGATCTCGATCACCATCTCGCGCTTGAGGATGCCGTGCACCACCACGCCGGTGGCGGCGGGGAAGTCCTTGCCGAACCACTCGCGGCGCACCTCGGCCACGCCGCGGTAGTCCTTCAGGGTCGGCTCCTCGACGTATTCCACGGTCTTGATCATGTCGGACATCTTGGCGCCGCCGACCGCCAGCATGGTGGCGATCGAGCCGTAGATCAGGTCCGCCTGCTCGACCACGTCGTAGTCGTGCCAGACCTCCTCTGTCGCCGGGTTCATCGAGCCGAAGCCCGACCCGAAGATCATCTTCCCGGCTTTCACGCCGGCCGAGTAGCTGAGGTTGTGGTAGCGGTCCCAGCCGGGGACATGGATCCGCTCGGGCACGTCGCGCGACGCGGTGATGTCGTACTGCACGACCGCATCGGGGTGCAGCAGCCTGGGCTGCATGATGCCGGCCGCGCCGGGATAGACCGGGCCCAGCGCGTCGAAGCGCGGCTTGCCCGACGCGCGGTAGTCGCCGCGCACTTCCGGCACCAGGAAGTCGATGGTCTGCACGACGTGGCTGAGGTCGAGGCCCAGCTTGGTCAGCATGTCCGAGGCGATCTCGAAGATCCGCGCGGTCTGGCCGACCACGTCGCCCTTGTAGGCGATCTCGCCGTCGGCGCCGAAGGGCAGGATGGTGGGCAGGTGCACGATGCCCTTGGTCACGCCGGCGCTCTCGACGCCGGCCGAGGCCTCGATCTCGATCAGCGCGTCGGGGCGCAGCAGGCCCTTCACCGGCACGGTGTTGACCGTGATCTCACGCCCGCCCAGCACCTCGGCGCGCACGCCGGCGGCCTCGGCATACTGCTCCAGCGCGCGGACGGGGACGTATTCGACCACCCGGGTCACGTCGTCCAGGCTCTTGCCCGCGGCCTCCATCAGGTTGGCGATCTTCGCCCAGGCCACCCGGCACTGGTCGGCCATGCCGCCCTCGACCACCACATGGCTGCCGTCGAAGCGCGAGGCCGAGGCGCCCGACAGGAAGGTCCCGGCCGGCGTCGTCTTGCCCAGCGTGAACGAGTATTTCTTGTAGTCGAGCCAGGGGAAGCTCGTCGGTTCGATCGCGTCCAGCACGGGGGGTCTCCTTCGGGGCGGGGATCAGTAGGAGCGGGGAAGGCCGAGGCGTTCCCCGATGAAGTTGCGCCCCATCTCGTTGGAGACGGGCGAGAACAGGCCCAGCCGGGCGTCGCGGAACAGGCGCTCCATCGGGCTTTCCTCCACGAGGCCGTAGCCGGCGAGCACGCGCATCCCGCGGTCGGTGGCGCGCTGGCAGGCCTCGGAGGCGAAGAGCTTGGCCATCGCCGCTTCCTTCGAGCATTCGAGACCCTGGGAGAGCATCCAGGCGGCGCGCATGGTGAACAGGCGCGCATGCTCCACCTCGGTCGCCATGTCGGCGATCGGGTGCTGGAGGGCCTGGAAGGCGCCGATGGGCCGGCCGAAGGCGTGGCGGTCGCGGGCGTATTGCACCGTCTGGTCCAGCACGCCCTGCATGATGCCGACATACATGGCCGCGGCGAGGATCCGCTCCTCGTCCAGCGTGGCGATCAGCTGGTAGAAGCCGCGCCCCTCCTGGCCGAGCAGGTTCGCCTCGGGGGCGACGGCGTCGTCGTAATAGGTCTCGCAGGTGCAGGCGGCGCGGTGGGCCATCAGCTCCATCCGCCGCGCCTCGAAGCCGGGCTGGTCGGTGGGCACCATGATCAGGCTGAGGCCGCGGGCGAGCCGGCCCTCCGGCGCCGGCGAGGTCCGGCACAGCACCACCACCGCGTCCGCCTCCGCTCCGAAGGAGGTGTAGAGCTTGCGGCCGTTGACCTTCCAGCCCTGCGGCGTGAGCTCGGCGCGGGTCCGCCCGCGCAGCGCGTCGGTGCCGCCGTCGGGCTCGGAGATGCCGAAGGCCAGCGCCATCTCGCCGCTCGCCAGCTTCGGCAGGATTTCGGCCTGCTGCTCGGGCGAGCCGTGTTCGCGGATCGCGCGGGCCGACATCGCGAAGCCCACGATGTTGGTGCCCAGCGACGGGAAGCGGCGGGAGACCTCCTCGACCAGCACCGCGCCGTAGGTCACGTCGGCGCCCGAGCCGTCGAATTCCTCCGGGATCGACAGGCCCGGCCAGCCGAGCGCCGCGATCTTGTCGAAGACCCCGCGCGGGATCTTGCGGGCGCGGTCGGCGGCGCGGATCGCAGGCTCGGGCAGGTCGCGCTCGAAGAAGGCGCGGACCTGGTCGCGGATCTGCTCATGGCCCGGGTCCGCCGAGAAATCGAGGCTGGTCCTCAGGCCGCCCGGGAATTCTGCGGCGTCGTCCAGGGTCATGCGGTCGCTCCTTGCGCGGGCCGCGGCTGGCGCGCCCGTGGAGAGGCGAGGGGAGGGGCGCCGGCGGCGCCGGACCTCCCCTCGGCGGGTCCTGAGCGCACGTTGCGACGCAGCATTTGTCCGGTCAAGATGAATTTCACATATTGGTCGCAAAATTGCATGATGTTCATTATTTGAACTTATGCCGCGCCCGCGAGCGGCGGGTAATCGACATAGCCTTCGGGCCCGTGGGCGTAGAACCCGGCCGGATCGGGCGTGGCGAGCGGCGCACCAGCGGCGATGCGGGCGGGCAGGTCGGGATTGGCGATGAACAGCTTGCCGAAGGCCACGGCCTCGGCACGGCCCTCGGCCACCAGCGTCGCGGCCGACTCGGGGCTGAGCTTCTCGTTGGCGATCAGCGGCCCGCCGAAGGCGCGGCGCATCATCGGCGCAAGGCTGTCGGGCCGCACCGCCTCGCGCGCGAACAGGAAGGCCAGGCTCCGGCGGCCGAGCGACTCGGCCACATGGCCGAACAGCGCCGCGGGGTCCGGGTCGGACATCGAGTGCCCGTCGCGCGGCGACAGGTGCACCCCGATCCGATCGGCGCCCCAGACCGGGATCAGCGCGTCCACGATCTCCAGCAGCAGGCGGGCGCGATTCTCGATGGCGCCGCCGTAGCGGTCCGTGCGCCGGTTCGACGCCGAATGCAGGAACTGGTCGATCAGATAGCCGTTGGCGCCATGCACCTCGACCCCGTCGAAACCCGCGCGCTTCGCGTTCCGCGCCGCCTGGGCGAAGTCGTCGACCACGCCCTCGATTTCGGCAGTCTCCAGCGCGCGGGGCGTCTCCCACGGGCGTTTGGGACGCAGCAGCGTCACCGTGCCGTCGGCGGGCAGGGCGCTGGGCGCGACCGGCGCGCGGCCGTCGAGATGCACCGGGTCCGACAGCCGCCCCACATGCCACAGCTGCGCGACGATCCGCCCGCCGGCCGCGTGCACCGCGTCGGTCACGCGTCGCCAGCCGGCGGTCTGCGCCTCGGTCCACAGGCCCGAGACGCCGTGGTAGCCGACCCCCATCGGCGAGACCGGGATCCCCTCGGACACGATCAGCCCGGCGGAGGCGCGCTGCGTGTAATAGGTCACCATCGTTTCGGTGACCGCGCCCGAGCCCGGCTCCGCCCGGCAGCGGGTCAGCGGCGACATCACGATGCGGTTGGGCAGGGACAGCGCGCCCAGGCGGGCCGGCGAGAGAAGGGGGGACATGGCGGCTCCATGAGTTCAAATAATGAACAACTCGCGTCCATTAGTTTGAATGATAAAACTTGACCGCACCCGCACGCAAGGCTTTGGTGGCGATGTCCGGATAATCCTGTCCGCGCCCCTGCCGGAGACCGCCCCATGCCCCACCCCGTCCGCCGCCATGTCGTCGAGGTCGACGGCCGCGCCGTGCACCTGCGGGTGCTGGGCGCAGGTCCCGCGGCGGTTCTGCTGCACGAATCCCCGCGCAGCTCGGTGGCGGTGATGGCGCTGGCCCAGGCGCTGGGCGATCGCTTCACCTGCATCTGCCCCGACACGCCGGGCTATGGCCTTTCGGACCCGCTGCCGATGGCGCGGCCGGAGATCGCGGACCTCGCCGACGCCACCGCCCGGCTGCTGGAGGTGCTGGGGCTCGATCGCCCGGCCCTCTACGGCACCCACACCGGGGCCGAGATCGCGCTGGAGCTGATCCTGCGCCATCCGGGCCGCGCCTCGGTCGTGGCGCTGGACGGCTACCCGGCGTTCACCCGCGCCGAGCAGGAGGAGCAGCTGCGCTGGTATCTGCCGCAGTTCCCGACCCGTTGGGACGGCTCGCACATGGCGCAGCTCTGGGCGCGGGTGCGCGACCAGCTGCAGTTCTATCCCTGGTATGCGCGCGGCGAGGCCAACCGCCTGCGCTTCGATCCCCGCCCGCTGGAGGGGCATGACCAGGTGATCGCCGACCTGATGGACGCCGGCGTCGAGGACGCGCCGAACTACGCCACCGGCTACGGCGCCGCCTTCCGCTACGACGGCGCCGGCGCCGTGATCCGCGCGGCCGAGGCCGGCGCCCCGGTGATCTACCTGTGCCGCGAGGACGACCTGCTGCACCCGCACCTGGACCGCGTGACGGCGCTGGCCCCCGACGCCCGGGTCCGCAGCCTGACCCCGGACCGCGAGGCCTGGGCCGCCGCCCAGGCCGAGGCGCTGACCACGTCCGCCGCCCCCGCGCCGGCGCTGCCGCCCCAGCATCCGGGCCTCTGGTTCACGCCGGAGGGCATGCTGATGCGCCGCTCCGGCCCGGCCGAGGGCCCGGCGACCCTGCTGCTGCACGCCCACCCCGGCTCCGGCGCCGTGCTGGCGCGCGAGGCGGAGCGGGCCGCGGCCTCGGGCCCGGTCTACGTGCCGGACCTGCCCGGCTCGGGCCACTCCGCGGCGCTGGGCGGGGCCCCCGGGACCCTCGCCGCGCGGATCGCGCAGGCGCTGGCGGCGGCGCTGCCGGAGGGGCCGGTCGCCATCGAGGCCTGGTTCACCTCCCAGACCGTGGCCGAGGCGCTGACGGCGCTCGACCCCGCCCGGTTCCGGGTGGAGGCGATCCACGATCCGCTGCCCGAGGGCCCCGCGCGCGAGGCGCTGCGCGCACATCACGCGCAGGAGCTGCCGAGCGACTGGCACGGCTCCCACATGATGGCGGCGTGGTGGACGGCGCGGGACATGCTCGCCTATTCGCCGTGGTTCGAGCGCACCGCGGCGACGCAGAAGCCGCTGCCGGCCGAGGTGGATCTGGCGATGCTGCAGGCGCAGGCGCAGGCGATCCTGCAGGGGCGCTTCAGCGAGCCGGAGGTGATCCGGGCGCTGCTGGGCTGAGGCGGCGAACGCGAAAGGGCCGGGGCGTCGCCGCGCCCCGGCCCTTCGCCCGTCTCACGCGCTCAGGCGACCGCGCGCAGCATCGGGCTGCCGCCGATCAGGCCGGACTTGGCGGCCTCGTAGTCCTCGGCCCAGCGGTCGATGATCTCCTGCACCGGGCGCACCGCGTCGATCACGCCGACGCCCTGGCCGGCGCCCCAGATGTCCTTCCAGCGCTTGGCCTTCTTCTCGTTCAGCGTCCACTCGAGCGTCTCCTTGGTCTCGAGATGCAGCTTGGCGGGGTCGAGGCCCGACTGCACGATGGAATCGCGCAGGTAGTTGCCGGGGTGGCCGGTGAACAGGTCGGAGAGCAGGATGTCCGCGGCCTCGCTCTCGATGATCATCCGCTTGTAGTCCTCGACCGCGTTGGCCTCGGCGGCGGGGATGAAGGCGGTGCCGACATAGGCGAAGTCGGCGCCCATCGCCTCGGCCGCCAGGATCGAGCGGCCGGTCGAGATGCAGCCCGACAGCGCCAGCGGGCCGTCCCACCAGCTGCGGATCTCCTGCATCATCGCGAAGGGGGACATCTCTCCGGCATGGCCGCCGGCGCCGGCGGCGACCGCGATCAGGCCGTCGGCGCCCTTCTCGATCGCCTTGTGGGCGAAGAACGAGGTGGTCACGTCGTGGTAGACCTGACCGCCCCAGCGGTGCACCGCGTCGTTCACGTCCTCCCGCGCGCCCAGCGAGGTGATGATCAGCGGCACCTTGTGGCGCTCGCACACCTCCATGTCGCGGTCGAGACGCGAGGACATCTTGTTGACCACCTGGTTGACCGCGAAGGGGGCCGCGGGGCGGTCGGGGTTCCTGGCGTTGTAGGCGGCCAGCTCCTCCTCGATCTGGAACAGCCACTCGTCCAGCAGCTCGGGCGGACGGGCGTTCAGCGCGGGGAAGGAGCCGATGATGCCCGCCTTGCACTGGGCGATGACCAGCTCGGGCCCCGAGATGATGAACAGGGGCGAGGCGATGACAGGCAGGCGCAGGCGGCCGCGGAGAAACTCGGGGACGGACATTCGCGTAGAGATCCTTGTCTGGGAAGGTCCCCCCGGGGCCCCGCGCGGCGCGGAGCCCGGTCAGGACCCGTTGCGGGGGCGCGGCGTCCGCTCGCCCGCCCAGCGGGTGCGGTGCCGCTCGGAATCGGGCAGGCGGTTGAGGCGGTCGGCGAGGCGGTCGGCCTCCTCGCGCAGCAGGGCCGCGAGGCCGGGCACGCGGTCGGGGGCGAAGCGCTCGGGGATGCCGTTGAGCGACAGGGCGCCGATGGGGCGGTCGTTGCGCGCGGTCAGCGCCAGCGCCAGGCCCATGATCCGGCCCTGCGGCTCGTCGGGGGCCAGCGCATAGCCCAGCGCGCGGGCGAGGCGCACCTGCTCGCGGATCGCCTCGGGCGTCTGGCCGGGGGTCTTCGACAGCCGCGCGGCCGAGCGTTCCAGCACCTGGTCGACCTCGAAGTCGGGCAGGGCCGCGAGCAGCGCGATCCCCGTGGCGCCCGCCCCCACCGGCTTGCGCGAGCCGATGTCCATGGGCAGCGTGCGGATCGGGAAGTCGCCGGTCTCGACGTCCAGGCAGATCAGGTCGAGGCCCGAGCGCAGGCAGTAGGTGGCGGTGTCGCCGGTCGCCTCGGCCAGCCGCTCCAGCGCCTCGCGGGCGCGCTGGCTCAGGTCGTGGCGGTTGGAGGCGGCCGAGGCGAGGGCGAAGAACTCCAGCCCCAGCGTGTAGCGCTTGGACAGCGTGTCCTGGTCGACGAAATTGTGGTTCGAGAGGCTCGAGACCAGCCGATAGGCGGTGGCCCGGTCGAGCCCGCTCTGCTCGGCCAGGTCCATCAGGCGCAGCCCCTCGGCGGGGGCGGACGCGATCAGCTTCAGAAGGCTCATGGCCTTGTCCACGGTCTGGCTCCCCTGGGGCGCCTTGCGCCGGGGTTTCTCGCCCCCGGGCTTGGCGCCGTCGTGCTCGCCGTTCGTGTCGTCATCCTTCGGCGTCATTCGCTCCCCGCTCTGGTTTCGGCCGGCCGTGCCGGCCCTTGCATCCAGCACATACACGTCCGGGCCACGACAGGGGAGCGCGTCGCCGCAAGTCGTCCGACGAATCGGAAGATGCCGGAGGCTCGGGCGCGGTGCAACAAGATTTTGAATAGTGAACGATGCTGGCCGAAATGTGCGATAAACAAAATTTTGCCGTTGACAGGTCCGGCGCATCGGGCGCAGCATCGATGTATGGACAAACCCGAGATTCAGCCTAGGCGCTAGTCGCCGCATCGGCCTGCCGCGGCCGCCCTTGCGGGCGCGACGCGGCAGCGTTCAGGAGGCCGAGACAGGCGGGATCGAGGGGCGTCGCCGCGCCGGTCGCAGGCGCGCGCCGCGTCCTCGTCGCCGCGCTCAACGACGGCGGCGCCGGACTCGGTCGGTCGGAGCGATGCTCCGGCCGGTCGACGACGGGCCCCAGAGACGATGCCAGGGAAGAGACGCCGGGCGTGCCTGTTTCGCCGGAGCGATCATGCGCAAGCCAGGATTTCCGCCGGTCCGCCGCAGCGTGGGGCCGACCTGTATCAAGTCCGGACCAGCGGCCTGCATCGACGGTCGCCCGGGCATCGCCGCCGCGCCCGGCCGCGCGTCGGTCGTCTTCGCAGATGCGGCGCCGGCGCGCGCCGCGCGCGGCGCCGGCGCGGGGCCGGTCCGATGACTCGCTTCCTGCTGATCCGACTCGCCGGGGCTGCGGCCACGCTGCTCGCGGTGCTGACCTTCGTCTTCGTGCTGGTGCGCCTGGCCGGCGACCCGGTGCGGCTGATGATGCCCGACCAGGCCACCGAGGCCGAGGTCGAGGCGGTGCGCGAGGCGCTGGGCCTGAACCGGCCGATCATCGTGCAGTACTGGGATTTCCTGACCTCGGCGCTGGGCGGCTCGCTCGGCGACAGCCTGCGCCAGGGCCGCCCGGCGCTGGAGGTGGTGCTGGAGCGGATGCCGGCGACGCTGGAGCTGGCGTTCCTCAGCTTCGCCATCGGCTTCGCCGCCGCCGTGGCGCTGGCGGCGACCGCCGAGGTCACCGGCTCGAAGCGCCTGCGGGGCCTGTTCCTGTGGATCGCCACCGCCCGCCAGTCGGCGCCGCCGTTCCTGTTCGGCATCGTGATGGTGCTGATCCTGTCGGTGAACCTCGGGTGGCTGCCGGCGATCGGGCGCAACAGCTGGCTCAGCTACGTGATCCCGGTGCTGACCATCTCCACCTTCGAGATCGCGCTCTACCTGCGCCTGATCGGCTCGGCCTTCGACGAGATGCGCCAGGCCGACTGGGTGCGCACGGCGCGGGCCAAGGGCGTGTCGCGGCCGCGGCTGGTGCTGCGCCACATGCTGCCCAACGCGCTGCTGCCGGTGGTGACGGTGGCGGGCATCAACCTGGGCGTGCTGATCGGCGGGCTGGTGGTGCTGGAGACGGTGTTCAACTGGCCGGGCCTCGGGCGGCTGATCATCGACTCGGTCAACAACCGCGACTTCCCCGTCGTGCAGGCCGGCGTGCTCGCCATCGCCGCCTCCTTCGTCGTCATCAACCTGGCGGTGGACGTCCTCTACGCCGCCCTCGATCCCCGCGTGAGGCTCGCATGACCGCTCTTGCCGACGCCCCCCGTCCGCGCCGCCTGCGGCTGCGCCTGAACCTCACCGTCGCGGTGGCGGGGATCATGCTGGCGGCGGTCTTCGCGCTGGCGATCCTGGGGCCGCTGTGGCCGGGCTTCGATCCGGAGACGCAGAACCTCTTCGGCGCCAAGGTCCCGCCCTTCCAGGACTGGGCGCATCCGTTCGGGACCGACCCGCTGGGGCGGGACCTGTTCTCGCGGCTCGCGTGGGCGGCGGGGGTGTCGATCCTGATCGCGCTCGCCGCGGTGGCGATCTCGGCCTGCCTCGGGCTTGCGCTGGGGCTGGTGGCGGGCTGGCGGGGCGGCTGGCTCGACGGGCTGCTGATGGGGGTGGGCAACACCCAGCTCGCGATCCCGGTGGTGCTGCTGCTGATCGTGCTGGTGGCCGCGCTCGGCGCCTCGACCGTGCTGCTGGTGGTGCTGCTGGGGTTGACCAACTGGGTGGCCTACGGGCGGCTGACGCGATCCCTCGTGCTGACCCTGCGCGAGCAGGAGTTCATCGTCGCCGCGAAGACCGCCGGCGCCTCGGACGCCTGGATCATCCTGCGCCACCTGCTGCCCAACGCCGTGCCCAAGGTGCTGATCCTGGCGGCCTTCGACACCGGCGTGATCGTGACCATCGAATCCTCGCTGTCGTTCCTCGGCCTCGGCGTGCAGCCGCCCGTCCCCTCGCTCGGCCTGATGATCGCCGAGGGGCAGCGGTACCTGCAGACCGACCCGTTCCTGACCGTGTTCCCCGCGCTCGCGATCTTCTGCCTGATCGGCGGGATCCAGTTCGCCGGCCAGGGGCTCGCGGCGCGTCCGCCGTCCCGCGGAGGGCGCTGAGCCCCCCGCGATCCCACCCAACCGCAGCACCAAGAACCAACCGACAGGGACCCGCCATGACCCACCGACACAGCTTCGCGGCCGCCGCCGCGCTTGCGATCCTCGCCGGCGCCGCCGGCGCGCAGGAGGTCGAGACCGTCTACCCCGCCCTCTACGGGGAGCCCTCGAACCTCGACCCGATCTACGACACCAACCTGCCGGCGCTGAACGTCTACTACGCGATCTACGACCGGCTCGCGACGATCGACGCCGAGGGCCGGGTGCAGCCGCAGATGGCCAAGTCCTGGAGCTACTCGGACGACCTCAAGACCTGGACCTTCACCCTCAACGAGGGGATGACCTGCCACACCGGCGAGCCGATGGACGCCGCGGACGTGGTCTTCACCTACCAGACCGCGCTCAGCGAGACGACCTCGCGGCTGGGCGGCTACTTCGGCCTGATCGAGAGCGTCGAGGCGACCTCGCCGACCGAGGTGGTGTTCCAGCTCAAGGCCCCGTTCGCGCCCTTCGACCGTCAGACCACGCTCGCCGGCATCGTCTGCCAGGAGCAGTACGAGGCGATGGGCAAGGAGGCGTTCGGCCGGAATCCCGTCGGCTCGGGCCCCTACAAGTTCGTCGAGTGGAGCGCGGGCGACTCGATCTCCACCACCCGCTACGAGGGCTATTTCGGCGAGCCGGGCCAGTACCCCAACGTCGTCTTCAAGCCCGTCCCCGACGGCACCACGCGCGCCAACTCGGTCCAGTCGGGGGACCTGTCGATGGCCCTGCTGGAGCCGTCGCTGGTTCCCGCGGTGAAGGAGGCCGGCGCGGTCGAGGTGGTCACCCAGCCCTCGAACCGGGTGATCTACGTGGGCTTCAACTCCAACGCCCCGTTCCTGGGCGACGAGAAGGTGCGCAAGGCGATCGACCTCTCCATCGACCGCAAGCTGATCGGCGAGAACCTGCTCAACGGCGCCGTGACGCCCGTGGCGCAGCTGCTGGCCCCGGTGACCTTCGGCTACAACCCCGCGCTGGAGGCCACGACCCAGGACCTCGACGCGGCCAAGAAGCTGCTCGAGGAGGCGGGCTACGACGGCTCGACCATCACGCTCAGCTACCCGACCACGGGCCTGCCGCAGGTCGACCAGCTCGCCCAGGCCGTCGCCTACTTCATGGGCCAGGCCGGCCTGAAGGTGGAGTTCGACGCCCAGGAGCAGACCACCTACCTCAACAACTGGTTCACCTCGAAGCTGCCGGGCGTCTACATCTTCGCCTTCGCGCCCTCGGTGATCGACGGCAACCTGCCCTACCACATGCTGCTTAAGACCGGCGGCCAGGGCTACACCTTCGACGAGCGCATCGACGCGCTGATGGACCAGCAGATCGCCGAGACCGACGGCGACAAGCGCGCCGAGCTGCTCGGCCAGATCGGCGAGATCGTCTACGAGCGCACGATCTACGCCCCCCTGTTCAACGACGATTACATCTACGGCGTCGCCAAGGACGTGGAGTGGACTCCGCGCCCCGACGGCATGATGACCTTCCGCTGAGGAGATGACCGCATGACCGAACCCGTCTCCATTCCGCTCGAGAACACCGCGCTGGTCGTGGTCGACATGCAGCGGGCCTTCTTCGACGAGACCGACAGCCTGGGCCGCGCCGGGCTCGACGTGACGCCCCTGCGGGACTCGATCCCCGGGACGATCAAGCTGGTCGAGATGGCCCGCAAGGCCGGCGTGCCGGTGATCTTCACCAAGTACGTCTACATGCCCGGCATGGTCGACTTCGGCGCCAACCGCGGCGCCAAGGCCGAGGACCGCATGGCGCAGAAGTCGCTCGCCTACGGCACGGACGAGGTCGAGATCATCCCCGAACTGGGAGTGAAGCCCGACGACATCGTCATCGACAAGTCGCGGCCCTCGGCCTTCTACGGCACCCGGCTGGAGCCCGTCCTGACCTCGATGGGCATCCGCAACCTGGTGATCTGCGGGGTGACCACGAACATCTGCGTGGAATCCACCGCCCGCGACGCCGGACAGCGGGACTACGGCACCTTCGTCATCTCCGACGCGGTGGCCGAGTTCACGCCCGAGCGCAACCACTACGCGCTGTTCGGCATCGGCTGGGTGTTCGGCACGGTGGCCACCTGCGCCGACGTCGCCGCCGGCTGGCTGGGCGACGCCTCGGCCGCCGCGGCCGAGTGAGCCGGCCTTGAGGCCGCGCGCCTTCCTCGCGGGAGCGGACCTCCGCTCCCGCGTCGCTCCGTCCGGGCCCGGCGTCCGGACCGACCCCGCCGGGAGGGACCCGATGTCCGCGCCAACGCCCCTGCTGTCGATCCGGGACCTCGAGATCGAGTTCGCGACCCCCGCGGGCCCGGTGACCGCGGTCCGGGGCGTCGACCTCGACCTCGCCCCCGGCCGGACGGTGGCGGTGGTCGGCGAGAGCGGCTCCGGCAAGTCGACGATGGCCGCGGCGGTCAACGGCCTGCTCGCCGCCAACGGCCGCATCGCCCGCGGCTCGATCCTGTTCGAGGGGCGGGACCTGGCGAAGGCCACGCCCGCCGAGCTGCGCGCCGTGCGCGGGCGCGGCATCGGGCTGGTGCCCCAGGACCCGATGTCGAACCTCAACCCCATCCAGCGCGTCGGCCGCCAGATCGCCGAGGCGCTGTCGGTCCACGGGCTGATGAGCGGCGCCGCCGCCTGGTCCCGCGCGGTCGAGCTGCTGGACATGGTCGGCATCCCCGACCCCGGCCGCCGCGCCCGGCAGTATCCCCACGAGCTTTCGGGCGGCATGCGCCAGCGGGTGCTGATCGCCATGGGCCTCGCCTGCCGCCCGCGCCTGCTGATCGCGGACGAGCCGACCTCGGCCCTCGACGTCACCGTGCAGAAGGTGATCCTCGACGAGATGGCCGCCCTGACCGCCGAGATGGGCACCGCCGTGATTCTGATCACCCACGACCTCGCGCTCGCGGCCGAGCGGGCGGACGAGGCGCTGGTGATGTTCCGCGGCGACATGGTCGAGCGGGGCCGCGCCGCCGACGTGATGCGCAACCCCCGGGCCGAGTACACCCGCCGCCTGATCGCCGCCGCGCCGACGCTGGCCTCGCCCCGGCTGGTGGGCCCGCCCGCCGCGCCCGCCGAGGCCCTGCCGCGCAAGGACCGCCTGCTGGCCGAGCTGGTGGGCGTGCGCAAGGAATACCCCGGCCGCCGCACCCTGTTCGGCCGCGACGCCCCCTTCGCCGCGGTCGAGGACATGACCCTCGAGATCCCCCGCGGCGAGACCGTCGCCGTGGTCGGCGAGAGCGGCTCGGGCAAGTCCACCACCGCCAAGCTGCTGCTGCGCATCGAGGACGCGACCTCGGGCGACATCGTCTTCGACGGCCGCGCGGTGACCCGGCTGAAGGGCCGGGCGCTGTTCGACTTCCGCCGCCGGGTGCAGCCGGTGTTCCAGAACCCCTACGGCTCGCTCGACGCGCGCTGGACGGTTGGGGCCTCGATCGAGGAGCCGCTGCGCATCCATGGCCTGGGCGACGCCGCCTCCCGCCGGGGGAAGGTGCTCGAGGCGCTCGACGCCGTGGCGCTCCCGCGGGAGATGCTCAAGCGCCTGCCGGCGGAGCTCTCGGGCGGCCAGCGCCAGCGCGTCGCCATCGCCCGCGCCCTGGTGCTGGAGCCGGAGCTGGTGGTGCTGGACGAGGCGGTCTCGGCGCTGGACGTCATC